>JAKBRR010000241.1 GCA_021845325.1 Thermoplasmata archaeon | reverse complement strand
TAAGTGGTAGATTAGTCAGAACATCTTCCAGTGAATCTAGGCCTGTGAGATCTTTATCCTTCCAACCAAATCGTTTCAACACGCCCAGCATTGTTTCAAAGACTTTCCTGTCAAGAGTTTTCTTAGTTATGAACTGCACCACATCCTCAGGGGTGTAGTAAGCCCCCAACATTTTTTGTCTGTTGTTCCCTTTGCCGGAAATATAATTAATGGTCTTCTCAAATATAAAGCCCAGAATTTCAGGCCTCACATTTGCTTCGTTACTTAAGCCTATGCTTATTCCCTTAAACAAATTGTTGAATACAAGGTCTAACCCCTCATCTTCTACAGAGTAATTGATTTCATTGTCTATTATATAATTAAATAGTCCACCATTGAGATACGGTATTTGAGAATAGATAGGGTCCTCCTTCACAAAATTAGGCCTGTTTTCCTTGCTCATATTGAATACATTGTAGAATAGAGGTTTGAGGTATGTATTATAAAAATTGTCTGCTAGATGATTTTTTTTATACTCTTCATATCGGCCAGTTAGGAGATTGAGTGGAACTAAACCCCGGTCCTCAAGGAAATAGATGAAGATCAGACGGTTCATAGTTATCATTGCGAACATTTCCTTCTGGCTTTGCTTGGTATTCTCGGGAAGGATAACGGAGTTAAGGAAGCTTTTTCCCGCTGTCAGGTTACCCTCAGCGTCTCTCCCCAGAACAAATTCCATGTATTTTCTGTAAAACTGGTTTGAAACCTGTTCTTTCTCTTCTTCTATGCTTAACGTTGTCTCGTTGAGGAAATTGGCAATCCTATCTTTCCGAATTTCCAGAAAACCATAGAATGTATCGTTAATTTCATCAGTTAATTCGATACTATCTGAGGTGAGAAGTTTCCTGAATACAGGTCTCAAGTCCAGATTGAGTATCTCTCTGAATGATGCACTCTCTGGATCAAATGATACCAGAACCCAGGTGAAGCCGTCTGTTGCAATTGCATGATCTGTTCTGGAGAATCTTGAAAATAACCACTCCCTTACTTGCCCCAACCCTACCTTGTGTCCATCTGTGATGTCCTTGTAGAGGTTTGTGTTAAACGGTTCGGCTTCAATGTATAGCAAAGGTTTCAAAGGGTCCTCAGTATATACAGTGTAATCTGGGGCCCTGATTCCTGATGATGTATTAACACTGGTTTCTATTACCCATTTCAGACCAAGAAATTCCAAGATGGGCTCAATCAAAAACTGCTTCACTAGGCTTTCAGGTTTTTGCCCAGTAAGAATATCTGATGAATGATAAGACGTTTTTTGGTTCAGGATTATGCTCTGAAGAGTATTAAATTCAGCAAATTGACCCACTAAATTACGGTATATTGTTTCTATAAGGGTTTTGAGTTCAGTTAGGTCTTGTTGCTGAAAATCATTTTTTCTAGTAGCGCCATTCTTCAATGTATTTGGAATATACAATATGTATATATTTTGTGCTGATTTTATCATTCAAAGGTAAGAGAATTATCCTCCAGATTGTTTCTTGGGACTAATTGACTAAGGATACTTCCTTGGATACTCATTTTCTCATTTTTCAAAGACATCGAACCGCTTAAATCCTGATTGAAATGCACAGGATATGGCTAATCGGAAAAATACTAAGGCAGTTGGAACAGAAATGGAAATAGCCAAGGCTGGCACCTTGGAGCATACAATGGAGGTAATCCCCGGACTCATGGAGGAGTGATTCTTTGAACAGGTTCGATGTGGAATTCTTTAATGGTTACATCAAGTCCACCCTAAGGCTTGCTAGAAGAGTCAAAAGTGCCAAATCCATCGAAGAGGCAAAGCGTATTGCAGAGGAATTGGAGGATAGAGCCATGAGAAAGTTGGAAGAAACCATGGGAGATTTAGATCTGTTAACTTAAAATTCCCTCGTTCTCTTTCTTCCAAAGAATTCATTAAGTATTTAGTTAGATTATAATGATCATAAACAAAATGATTAAAATAGGACCATTACGCAAGGTATTCTTTTACCTTTCGAATTTGTTTCCAACTTTCATAGCGTCCACTATAATTTATGGAATACCTAGCACCAGCAATTCGCTAAGCGATAATCTCATCTCATCTCTCATAATTTTTATGCTTATTCTTTCTGCTTTTGGTCTTTGCTTGTGGATATTATATCTTAGAAGCCTTAATGGTGAATCCCACTTCGCAGATGAGAAACATGTGGTTGAGTCGAACGAGATCTCAAGCGTTGTTTCTAACTATATTTTAGCTTATGCAGTTTCAGTTCTGTCAATATCTGTTGTTGGAGGAGTTAAGGGAATGGAACTCCTCATAACTTTGATACTTGTATTCGGAATTTACGCATTTGGATGGAATGTAATGCTTTTCAATCCTTTCCTAATGTTATTGGGATACAGGATATACTCCATGGAACTAGAAGATAATAGCACAGGGTATTTCATTCGTAAGGTTAACGGTGGCCCAATTGCAAATATAAAAGGACATAACTATTCTATGCTAAAAATAGATAATTATCTTTATTATTTATACGAGGAAAACTAAAATTCTGTGGATGATTCTACATTTAGTAACCTTTTATCAGATATTCTAAGCCCTAATTTCTTGCAAACATATGAAAGTACAAGACCAGCATTTTCCTTTGTACATATGATCTTATTGTCTGCCGAGAGTTCAAACAATTTCTCCTTATTGTTGGCTGGCTCCATGAGTTTCAGATCTAACAGTATTTCTTTTTTGCTAGGGATTTTAGAATTCTGAGAAAAATAATAAAGGTCCCTAGTATGTGCTGGCAGTTTAGCAAAAGAGATAAGATATTCTGGGTTTTGAATTGTTTTCTCCATTTCTATTTTTTTCTTTTCTATTTCCTTACTTAGAAATTGAGTTGGAACAAATAGATAGTAAAAATAAGATGAATGAAACATAAAAAGCTTATCTTCGAAAACCGCACAATCGAAGTTATCTGGCTCTATGATGATATATTCACCTATTGACCTTGCTCTGATTTCTTTTTTTAGATCCAATATAACTCTTTGCTTGGACCTGGCTAAGGCATGTTTAATGTTAAGGAGTTTTATGAAAACTGCCTCCTTTCTCTTGTTTTCTGAAAATTTCACAAACCTCAATGCTATTGAAGTACCATCTTCTATTCTCTTATGTCCATCTTTATCCTTAAAAACCAGATCTTTCTTATCGTCAGATGTTGATGAAGATGTTAGTGATCCCAAATATTCTCTTAGGATTTCATAATTCCATCCTTCTTCGACCCCATAGGATTCGTTTGGAAGTCTTTTGTTCAATTGGAACTTGAGTTCATCGTAATGGATTTTACTAAGCTTTTCTTCTATGGCTTTTGCGACGGTTATCCCCAAATCACTTTCAAAAGCATATTCAGTTGATCTAAAATTGGGCTTTTCAACTGATTCTGGATCTAAGCCTTCGCCTGAAACTTTAGTGGTTTTAATCCTCTTTTTCCAAACGACGTGACCAAAAACAGTATTATTCGAAGTCTCAAAATCATGGAAGAAATCTATTAGTTCTCTGATAACCTTGTTCTCTTCATTCCCTTCGTTTTCCGATATACTATTTGACGACATTAAAATCCCCCTTCCATCCTAAAATGTATAATCTCATATTAAAATCCTTACCTCACAGCAAGATCTCTGCAGCATCGTTATATTTTTTCTTAAATGGCCTCCCTGAAAAATACTGAGAAGACATTCGTA
>JAKBRR010000240.1 GCA_021845325.1 Thermoplasmata archaeon | reverse complement strand
TACAGATCTGCAATTAATGTCTTTATTCCCCTGTATGGTCTTATCACTGCTGCCTGCTGGTTAAAATAAGTGCTTCCTATTCTATATATCTCCTCACCTGTTTCGCCATACCAGTCCTTCAGTATGTACTTTACAGGTCTCCCTATCAGTGACTTCTCCTCTGATTTTGTAAGCTCCCTTCCAAGTACTTTCTTGAAAGCATAATTCGTCGCAAATGCTGAAACACCCTCACTATCCAGTATGGTTCCGTCGAGATCGAACAGCACGTAGTGGTATCTTATAGCATCCAATTTTTTCCACAGTTAATTTTCATGTTTTATAAATCATTGACTGCAGCTTCAGTGCCAGTATATATAACTCAATGAAATACAATGACGATATGGACTGCAGTAAATGCGGTAAAAAGGCAGTTTACGAGGCAAGATACAGTGGAATGAAATACTGTGAGAACCACTTTACTGAAAGCGTTGAATCTAGATTCAAATCTGAAATCAGGAAGCAGATAAGATTGGGGAAAGATGGCAAAACAATTGCAGTTGCTCTTTCTGGAGGAAAGGACAGCTCAGTTCTGCTTTACCTTATAGAGAAAGTTTTCGGGAAGAACAAAAAAGTCAAAGTTGTTGCTGTCACTGTTGATGAGGGTATAGATGGTTATAGAAACATAGAACTTGATTCCGCCCGTCAGCTATGTCAGAATCTCGGTGTGGAGCATAGGATAATATCATTCAGGTCAAAATATGGACTAACAATGGATGAGATCGTACAATCCGATCCCTTAACTGTACCATGCTCACACTGCGGTCCCATGAGGAGACAGACTATGAATCTTCTGGCCACTCAGGTTGATGCTGATTATTTGGCACTTGGCATAAATCTGGACGATTATGCCCAGTCCGTTATGATGAATGTCATTAAAGGCGATACCGCCAGGATGTCCAGGATGGCACCCCATGAAAATCAGCATGATGGACTTGTAAAGAGGATCATTCCACTTTGGAAAATTCCTGAAAAAGAGGTATTGATTTATTCCATACTGCAGGGTATAAAGGTCGATCGTATCTCATGTCCTTATTCCGGAAGGGCGGAAAGGAACGAGATCAGGGAAATAATTTCAGGATTGGAGGAGAAGCATCCAGGGACAGCATACGCAATCGCCAAATTCGGTGAAGAGGTAAAGAAATCTCTTGCTCCAACAGGCAGCTACGCCCATCTCGGAAAATGCAGAATTTGTGGTACCCCAACCACATCAGATATCTGCTCTGTGTGCAGAAACCTGAAACAGATAACAGCATGAGAGTCCTTTTAAACTAATAATAACCCGATATTTTGCCATCGTTTCACAGAAACCATTTTTCAGTTTCAAACTATATAAAAAATCGGTGAACTTTCTAAATCCGGTTGAATAAATATCCAATCTTATGGAAATCCTGGCAAACAATTTTCTGCAAAATGTTTATTATAAAATCACCTATTCGCTTATTCCGTAATCAAGGGGGGGTTGTAGCTTAGCTTGGTTTGAGCACCCGGCTGATAACCGGGAGGTCACCGGTTCAAATCCGGTCAACCCCATTAACTCATGGGGGATATAGATAAGACCAAAAAACGTGCCGGTTTTTATATTTCCATTCCAAAATTTTAATTGTCCTTATTCAAGTATTTTTTAAAAAGGATTTTAATAATTTTTGATCTGTTTTTTAATCCATTTCCATTCCGGATTTTTTGTTTGACGTTTCTCAATCCTCTCTCAGATATTCCCTTATCCTTAACATCCTTAGGCCTCAACGATAAAATCCAGTTGTAGAATTCCATAATGTTCTCATATTCCAAATAATCGTCCTCTTCAATTCCTGTAATCTGTGTTTCGTCAAGATTGTTGGTCTCCTTACCGATGTATCTGATACGATCAGCAATGATATGTTTCCTATAGGCTATTCCTTCATCATCGTAATCAAACTTGTTGTAATAGCTGAAATTACTAAGAGAAGAACTTTTCAATTACTTTAATTTCATCATCATTAAGTTCATAAATTTTGTAAACTAATTGGTCAACTCTAGAATCTAATTTGTTAAATTCTGTCTCTAAAGAATAAATTTTGTCTGTCTTTTTATAGGATAGTGATACTAATTCCCTCTTTAAGGAGAGCATCTTATCAACAAGTCCTTTTATTTCTATTTCATCTGATTTGTTAGCATATTTTATTGGAATTTGCTCTAGGAACGTTTTAGATATATTTACTGTCAGTAATGAACCATTCGTAAACCTATTGACATAATACCAGTTCATTAATTTCGAGTTTAATATACCTAAAACATATTCAAATTCTAGCCTTGAATCTTTTCTTAATGTTAAGAGGTTAGTTGATGCAAATGAAAAATAACCTTCTCTATCTAGTACAGCTTTAATTGGTCTATTACCTCCACTGATGCGTTGTATAATTATCTTATGATTTGTAAAAACTTCCTCTGGTCTTGCACGATGAAGTTTCGTTCTATCATAAATTATGTATTTATTTTTATATAATATAGAATACCTATTAATATCCTTTCCAGTCAAAAACTTTTTACATTTCTCGTTAATTGCGGAATCAACGACATCCGATTTTAAATTTCCTACGATGCCCTCAATTATATAATCGGCCTCTTCTCCTAATTTCTTTGTATTTCTTTCTATTTTATTTATCAAAGGTAATTCACTGTTTCCTAATGTGACATTGAAAACATAGCTTGTATTTTCAAGGAACTTAGATTGACTAACTCTTTTTATGTTGCCAGTTTCATTGAGACCATGGAGAACTGTAACGTTATTTTTATTTCTTAATTCTATCTTACTTTCTCTTTGTAATAAAAGAACTATAGTTGAAGCTGTCACATTTTCAAAAATTCCTGGTCCTAAATCAACAATCTTTATGATTTTACTGGTTTCAAGTATAAATTTTCTTATTATATCATAGGTGGTTGTTCTTAGAATATTGTTTGGAATAATGAATGAAAAAAGACCAGAATTCTTTTCTAAGGTTATGCCTCTTATTAAGAATATAGCATATAAATTAATTTTACCAGACTGTTTTGCTCGTTTGTTAGCTTTCGATTCCAACCCTTCAAAATACTTATTTTCTATGTATCTTTTGAAATTGTTTTGAAATTCAACATCTCTTGTAAATACGTAAGGAGGATTTCCAATTACGATATCGAACCCGCCTTCTTTTATTATCTCAGGAAATTCCTCTTCCCATTTGAAGGCCCTATCACTCACGGTAGGGTCATCAATCAAACTGTTACCAACCTTGATGTTGTTTTGAAGTATGGGCAATCTCTGTTTTCTTTCAGATATCTGCAATAAGAGGTTCAGTTGGGCTATTTCCACAGCCTTAGGGTCTAAATCTACCCCGAAAATGTTATTCTTTAGGATATCAACCTTTTTTGAATAGAATTCCTCACTATCCAAAGTAAGCTGAGCAAAGTCAGAATTCTGTTTCCAATAATTTTCCAATTCCTTGTATGCCCTTATCAAAAAGCTTCCAGAACCACAAGCTGGATCAAGAATCTTAACCTTTTTGATTTCCTCAGGTGTATGAGTTTTAATATATTCTCCAACTGTATTCTTTACAATATAATCAACTATGTAAGAAGGTGTATAATAGATGCCCTGTTCTTTCCTGTGTGTTTTTGATTCCTCAAGTTTTGCTCTCTTTAGTGTTGACTTGAGAATGTTCCCCAAATACTGTTCATATATGTTTCCCAGTACATCGGATTCAATG
>JAKBRR010000239.1 GCA_021845325.1 Thermoplasmata archaeon | reverse complement strand
AAAATGCATCATCTATTGTTGAAGCACTGAGGAATGAATTTGATTTTTCTCTGGACCTGTTAATAGAATTCCACGGAAGGTTTTCAATGGATGCTGCAGTAAAAGCTACCGCTGAACTTGACAGATATTCATGCATGTTTTTTGAAGAACCCCTTCATCCTGAACTTGAGGATCTTCTACCTGTTCTCAGATCAAGAATTTCAACTCCGGTGGCGCTTGGTGAAAGGATATTGAATGCCAGAGATTTCGCAAGAAATATTTATGGGGAAAAGGTTGATATTATTCAACCGGATGTGACCAATTGTCGGGGGATATCTGAATTGAGGAATATTTATGCCATTGCAGATTCAAGAGGTATGCCGGTTGCCCCGCATAACGCTTTTGGGCCGGTACAAACTGCTGCAACGCTAAATGTGGATGTTGCCATGCAAAATTTCATTATACAGGAAAGTTTTGAGGAATACTGGCCGGAATGGAAGAAGAAAATAGTTAAATCAGGATACAGCATTGAGAATGGATATTTGAAATTGGCCGGGAAGGAAGGATTGGGAATAGAGATAGATGAAAAAATTCTTGATGAACATCTTGTCAAGGGAATGGAGCCGCTGAACCCTTCCGAACCGCCATGGGTTGTGTCAGATACATGGAAAAATGGTGAAGACAATTGAGCGAACTTGAATTGGATGAGATCAATAAGAAAATAATCGAACTGGAAGAAGTAAGAAATTCCATAGGAAAAGAGATAAAGAGGGCTCAGGAAAAGCAGAAAGAACTGGATAACATTATAGTAAAACTCAAGTCCCTGACCGCTGAAAAAGATGAAGGAAAAAAGAGTGCCATTGTGCAGGAGATTTCACTTGGTAATACAGCAGAAAAGAAGACAATTGAAGATCGTCTTTCATCCGGGATAAAGAAGGTGGATGAGTTAATGCTGGGTGGAATTCCTGTGTCATCAAACCTTGTGCTGTTTGGTCCTCCGTTCTCAGGAAAAGAAACTCTCGCATATAATTTTGCAGCTCAATCAATACTGGAAGAGGTACCAATTGTAATTATTGCTGCAGATAAAGATATCAGGCAAATTAAAAAAGAAATTGCAAGAATTCTTGGTGATGATCTTGAACTTGTTGATAAGATGGAGGCAAAAAGAATCCTCCGTTTCGTGGATCTTTATTCTAAATCCATACAGATGTCGTCCCCTTCAAAATATGCAGTGGTTATAGATAATGTAACCAATGTCAGTTCCCTGATGAAATCGCTTGATTCCATTGCAACAGAACTGGAGGCATCATATGGCTATTATAGAATGCTGTTTGTATCACTGACCGCATATATACCACAACTTGATGAAAAGCTGTTAATGAGGTTTATACAGCAATTTGTTCAGAAGAGGAAGGCTGAAAATGGTACGGCTATGTACCTCCTTGAATACGGCCTGTTTGAACAGAAAGTTTATGAAACTATCAGCTACATGATGGATGGTGCAATTGAGTTCAAACTTGCAAATTCAAAACAGTATATTCGTATAGTTGGATTGGGAAATGTGAAATCAAGGGAGTGGATTGAGGTATATCCAAGGCCAACTACCTTCGATCTTGGCTCTTTCTCTCTGGAAAGAGTCAGGTAATATTCAAATTTTCCATTCATAATTCTTTTTTAGAATTGTTTAAGAATGTATTTTCAATAGTGTATACATGGCAAGATTAGTATTACATGAAAGAAACGTACCATACGCCATAAAAGTAGGGGATCAGGAAGTGCACATCTGTGCGTGTGGGCTCTCAGGCAATAAACCATATTGTGATGGCACACACAAGAAAACTCTGGACGAAAAGGACCAGACATTCATGTACGATAAGGAAGGCAGAACAAAACTTACTTCGTTTTACCCAAAGAACTGATTTTCATTCCCTTTTAATTTTTTTTACTTCTAATTCTTTAAATACGAGTAGAAATTAATGATTTGGTATAAAATGGAAGTAAAACATAACCATGGAAATATGAATCAGGGATGCGGATGTGGAAGAAATGCCTCAACAGAACCTCAGCAGGGATGCGGATGTGGTTCAAATCACGGACATCAACACATGCAAACCTCAGAAGACAGTTGCGGATGCGGCTGCCAGTAAGTTAACATTTTTTAACTGAACAATTTTACAATTTTCACTTTAAAATATATAATATTGAAGAATATCGTTTTTTATTCAAATTTATCAGGAATGTTTTTACCGCTCAGATTGCCCGTCAGACATCATATATCAGCCAGGAGTTATTCATCATAGCGGTCTGTTTGCATATGGATATTGAACATAAATCTTATGAAGATTCTTTTTTTGATTATAAAATAAGGTTCCTCCCCATGAGAACATAAAAATATTCTTTCACTATGTTTGTCCATGAACCCAAATATGAAAGAGGCTCTGGATATAAGGAAAACAGCAATGGATCACAACAAGTTCTTTGAGGAGAGCATTCCTCTCATTGCTTCAGAGAATCTGATGAGCCCCCTTGCAATGGAAATGCTGCTTACGGATTTTGGTTTCAGGTACGCAGAAGGCCTTCCACATCACAGATATTATCAGGGAAATTTTTTCGTAGATATCATGGAAGAAAAGGTTACTGAGCTTGCAAAGAGGGTCTTCAAAGCCCCTCAGGCAGATCCAAGACCGGTTTCTGGGACAAACGCAAATCAGGCTGTGACATTTGCATTGACAAAGACCGGGGACAGGATAGCGGCGCCAAACCTTTCTGGAGGAGGACACATAAGCGCGGCCAAATTTGGGACCCTGGGTTTCAGAGGATTGGATATTCTTAATTATCCCTTTGATGAAAATACTATGAGTATAGATGTGGATGCATCCATAAAAATGCTCAAACAGGAAAAACCAAAGGTGTGCCTCGTCGGTCAATCCGTATTTTTGTTTCCTGCGCCCTTGAAGGAACTCAAGGATACCTTTCAGGAGATTGGAGCTAAGGTCTGGTATGATGCGGCTCATGTGCTGGGTCTAATAGCGGGAGGGAGGTTTCAGGACCCGCTTAGGGAAGGGGCCGATGTAATTACCGGCAGTACCCATAAAACTTTGCCGGGACCACAGCATGGAATAGTTCTTGGAAATACCGATGATGATACCTGGAAAAAGGTTCAACGCGGTGTTTTCCCGGGGGTGTTGAGTAATCATCACCTGAATACTATGGCTGCATTAGGAATTACTCTTGCAGAAACCCTTGACTTTGGAAGTGATTATGCTGGAAAAATAATAGAGAATGCAAAATCCCTAGCTGAAGAGCTGCATTCACTTGGATTCAAAGTTTTAGGAGAAGAAAGGGGATTTACTCAATCACATACCCTTGTGGCTGATGTGAGGCAAAATGGAGGGGGAAAGCTGGTTTCAGAATTACTAGAACATTGCCATATAGTTCTGAATAAGAACCTTTTACCATGGGACGATAATAAGAAGTCACAGGATCCCAGTGGTATAAGAATTGGTACTCAGGAAGTCACGAGGATAGGTTTTGATAAATCTGATATGAAAGAGCTTGCTTCTCTTATATTTAGGGCAGTTGTTAAACAGGAACCGGCAGAAAAGATCATATTGGGAGTTAAGGAACTTAAGAAAAATCATAAGAAAGTTATGTACTGTTATGGAGATATGGAAGCTTATAAATATATTGAACTTTATAAATGATTTATATTAACCTGATAATTTCGCACTTAACAAACTAATTTATCTTTATTTATTATTCCCTATTGTGAAAATAGGA
>JAKBRR010000238.1 GCA_021845325.1 Thermoplasmata archaeon | reverse complement strand
GTGGTTGTTCTAGGGAGGCATCCTTTTATGTTTCATGAAATTTATCAATTGTTGATGGAACGATTCCTTGTATTGTTACACAAGATTCGGGATACTATCTTTATTCGAAATCCTCTTTACTTTTCAAATATTACATTAATCTATTTTTATATGATCCTTATAAGAAATATATTTATCTGAAAATTCTGTCGTTAGCTTGATATAATTACATGTAGGTAAAAAATAATATTCGATAATCAATATGAATCTACCGAGTTGAAGACTGAAAGTAAGCCTTTCGCCGACTCTTCTGCTGAATAGATGGTTTCAATAGAGTATTTAGCAAGCTGCATATTAACTGGATTTTTCTCAAACTCCAAAAATATCTTATATATCTTCGAATTTGGATTTGAAATCCTTACTGCGTTTGACTCCTTTGGGACACATTCAAGAAAGGGATGATAAACATCTAAAATAACGTTAGTTCCACAAAGAAGCGATTCTGCACCTACATATCCAAATAACTCATAAGTAGTTGGTACATATGTTACTTTCGAAGTCAAATAGAGATTAATCAAATCTTCAACCGGCAGTTTAGATAGAACATCAAACCCATTGTTTAGAAAGAATTTTGAAGAAGCTGAGTTGCTGACAAATAGTCTTATTGGTTCATCCACATGTAATTTAAACTCTCTTAATTCCTTTAGAATATTCCTGGAAAAATGATCATTTTTTATGTCTCCAGCGAAAACAAGCAGACCATTCTTAGATTTATCTTTAGGTTTGTATTTAATTATATTTCTCATATCAACTCCGACTGGAGGATATACAGTGTTGCATGGCGTTATATCATAAAATTGGCGAAGAATGTAACTGCATGTTTGGCTGTTAGGAATTATGAAATCAAATTTACTTATTAATTTTTTGTATTTTATAATTATAAATTTCCATGGAAAGTTTGAGCCAATATTCAATTTTATAGATGTTTTTCTTTTACTTTTTTTATTAGTATTCACTCCGAATAGATATTGTATATATACTGCTTTTTTTATAGAGTTATCGTCTAACTTTAAAATCTTTTCCATTAGTTCCATATTATCATCTACAAGCAAAAAGTCAACTTTATTCTGTTTGATTAATGCAAAAATATTGGACATTTGATAAAAAACTAAACTTATTTTTTTGTTTGAAATTGAATTTATTTTTTCCATTAGTTGAACTTCGTTCTGTTCTATAAATAGAATTGGTTCCTCCCCAATTAAACTAACTCCATATGCAAGATCTACAAATGGTTTTACATTGGCATAATGATATTCTGAACCTTCTTTCTTACCTTTTATTATGAAACCTATCTTTGTCATTCATAATCACCTATCAACCTGATATGTATACCAAATTAAAAATGTATCACATTACGCCAGTGTTGATCGCAATATCCCATGCAACAGAATATAGATAATGATCTTAAGGAAGCCTGAATCTCCAGAAGAAAATTGAGGATAGAAAATAGAAAGAACCTCTTCATGTAAACACTCATTGAAAAGTATCCAATGTCGGCCATTTAAAGTTTCACACTTATATTTATTCTTTCCTCCATTTTTTCACTCCTTCTCCATTGTTTGTAATGAATTCTTCTTCCTTTCCTTGAACCGTTAAGGTTCACCATTTATGTTTATGGCAGCGCAATCATTCGCGATTCGATCAATGACAGCATATGCCATCGCCTGATCACCAAGTACTTCCCTCTATTATGAAAAGGATTTGTTGCTTGTGTATATTGTAGTCCTATTTTCATATCTTGAAAAAACAAATTGGAAGAAGAGATTGCATTCTTCTCTTATCAATGGAAGATGTCCTATCTCATCCACTATCATCAATTTGAATCTTGAATGTGTTTTAATTCTATATTTCAGTCTCTTCAGATCATAAACTCTCCTCAAAATATGCAAAAATTTTACGGCAGATCAACTCCCTTTCTGTTTATCCATTTTACCTTTACAGGAAAGGCCCTAGTCGATCGTAAGAGCTGCTAACGAAAGACAGAAAAATGGAGGAGTTTAATATTCTGTAAACATTTGTGGCATTCTGTTTAGTATCACACATCAGTTCTTGAGATCAAATAGATGCAAAAGAAATGTTTCCACTCAGGAAACTCAATTGTATTGGGCGAAAGAATCCTTATTAGAACTAATAATCTTAAGGTATTATTGAAATGGCCTAAAATTTTAAGGTTCTTCCCACTTCCATGTGGGTAATTTTATCTAATGCTTTGATATATTATTCAATGGACGAATGCCAGCTCTATTCAACATTGCTAGAACTTAAATCACCCTGGAAGGTTGAGAAGGTTTCCCTCAATTCTGTGAAGAAGACCGTTGATATATACATAACACATGTGAAGGGTTCAAAGCTTGTTTGCCCAATATGCAGGAAAGAATGCATGGTTTATGATCACTTAAAGGAGAGAGTGTGGAGGGATCTTGACAGCATTGAATTCATGACATTTGTTCATGCATCTCCACCAAGGATATCATGCAATGAACATGCCATCATGGAGGCGGTGATCCCATGGACAGAGAAGAGATACATATTTACATTGAGATTCGAAACCAGATCCATTAGAATGCTTCAGAATATTGTCACATACAATTTCACTGACATCATGAAATTATCATGGAATCAGGCATGGAACATCCTTGAGCGGGCAGTGAAGAGGGGAATAGAGAGAAAGAGTGGCAACCCATCCATCATTGGCATTGACGAGAAATCATACAGGAAAGGCCATAGATATATCACACTTGTCTATGACATGATGAACAATGGTGTGGAATACATTTCATACGACAGGAAGAAGAAATCACTGGATCAACATTACAACACACCTTCAAAAGAACAGCTTTCCTCCATTTCTGCAGTCTCAATGGACATGTGGGATCCGTTCATGTCATCTACCCTGGAACATGTTCCTGATGCAGGAAGGAAGATCGTCTTTGACAGGTTCCATGTCATGAAGCATGTGAATATGGAAGTTGATTCCACCCGCAAGAGAGAGAACCGCATGTTTCTGGAGAAAGGAATGGATGATCTCAAGGGAACAAGATACAGATGGCTCTACTCATCAGGGAATCTGCCAGAGAAATACCGGGAAAGATATGAGGAACTGAAGAAATCAGATCTCCTGACGGGAAAGGCATATTCCATGAAGGAGAATATACGTGAGTTGTGGAATGCACCATCCATGGATGATGCAATGAAGGATGTTGCAAGGATGATGAAGCTACATCTGGTAAAGATAATGAACTATTTTACTCACAGGATCACCAATGCAAGGGCAGAAGGGATCAATTCAAAGATAGCGCTCATAGAAAAGATGGCGTATGGATTCAGAAATAAGGAGCACCTGAAGACTTCCATATATTTCAGGTGCGGTAATCTACAACTTTATCCATGAACACACATGAAAGTCCGATGACCCAATTTTAATTGCATAAAAAAGCTCTGGAGATTAAATTCTTTGAGCATATAGCAAACCAAAAGTGTAGTCATTATTATTTATTGCCATTTGTTTTAATAACATATTGGTCCCATCAGATTCGAAGACTTTTAGAATTTTTATATCAAAACCGGCGTCAGTTAACTTTGCTACCAAATTTGTACTTGTATAGCTTCTAATCCTGATATTCCCGGTCAATGTAATGTTAGATAGAACATAATCTCAAACCGAAAAGTATTTTCATGAGTGCATAATAACATTAAATGGTGCTTCCGGGAGAGATTGAT
>JAKBRR010000237.1 GCA_021845325.1 Thermoplasmata archaeon | reverse complement strand
TAGCAAACGAGAATGCAAAGGAGCTGCTTGAGGAAATGCAGCTGCTTTGAGATTGAACACTTGCAATAATTTTGATTTGCACTTAAAATCTCGCATATGAAGAAAATGACCTACCTTCTCTTATCAGGGAGAGATAATACATTTTGTGTATATAATAACCTTACAGGTCAACCTGTTAGCAACAATCTGGTACCAAAATTCATTAAATACCTCAACAGGATAGATAAGTGAAAAACAACTTTCAATCCAATCATGTCTTTACCCTATCGTTGTTTGGCATTATTGTTAAATTTTGGGATTATAAATTTTTTGAATTGTTTTTCTTTTATATTTTAGTAAATGTCCTTTAATTTTAGTTCTCTAAACTAAATTCCACTTAATCATTTTACCCAACAACCCCTATTCCAACTGGTACTCTTTTACTCTCTTCGATTTTTGTCAGATGAATTTATTAAATAGTCATATTGTTCCTTAGATATATTTCTGAAGGGTGACCAGTCCCTTCCTTTCTTCCTAAAATTTTTAAAGCTTCGAGACCCTGGTAGGTTTTGGATTATTTCCAACCCAATAGGATTTTCTAATATATGCAATGTTTTTTCGTTTATCACATTTCGAAATGGGAAACAATGCTCTGAATCATCACATCCTTCATCAATTTTCACCATTTTCTCTGGGATTACATCAGCATCAACAGTAATGGCCTCTTTACGTTTGTCATAAAGAAGCAACTTTGTTTTTCCACCTTTCATATATTCCGTTGGAGTGCCCCATATCCAGAGTCCATTGTGACCCATTACATTGGGCCAGTCACCTGAACGCATTAAGTCCAAGTAATCGCGTTCCCCAAGAGGAATCTTATCATCTTTGCTGAAAACCCCAGTCTCTTTTCCAAACCAAATTTTGCATATAATTCCATATACTTCTTTTCCACTGCTCATTTTTTTCACCCTTTTCCATTATTTATCTATTTGCTCCTCTGCTCTTTAAAGCATCTCTCTAATTTCTCTTTCCTTGTCGGTCAAATTGATTGTTGTTTCCAACTGATATTTTGATTTCTCTCTTCTTTTTTCACTGGTATCGAATGAAGGAATAACCTTGTTTGAAAACATGTATTCCATTATATCTTTCCTGTATGGTCCTGAATGATAATCAAGATATATGGGCATCTTTATCTTGTCGTCATAAAGGTTCAATATGAATTCACTGTTGTTGTAACTCAATAACCATGGCTGCTCCTCAATCTTCTTTAAATAATCTGCAAGTTCGATATGCTTGTTATCATTGAAATACTGGTTGTATAGTTGTTTTCCGACTTCATGGTAAGGTGGATCAGCATAGATCATTACATCCTCGTTCCTCTTTATCATCTCCTTCATGAATTTAACACCATCTTCATTGTATATTTCCATTCTTGAAGATAGACCTTCTAGAGCTGCAATCCTCTTTTTCAAGTTTTCCTTATTGAATCTGCAGTTGATTTTGTATTTCGATTGTTGTTTCTTTCCCCCGAGTGGACCAGCCTTTACTATTCCTGAATATGATGTACGATTTAGGAAAAGGAATGCCATTGCTAAGTCCTTTTCATTATACACGGTTAGTGGATTCTCAGTGAGGTATTTCTGATAGTTAAACCAGGTATCGAGATTAACCTGGACTGAATCTACCATTTCAATCAGTTCCTGGTTATTGTTCATTACTGTTCTCCAAAAAGCATAAACCATTTGATCCGAATCATTGATATATGCTCTTAAGGTTTTATCTTTACTTAATAGGCCGACAGATATTGCTGCACTCCCTGCATAGGGCTCTATTATTGTCTTGACTGATATGCTGTTAGATACTATGAATTCCTCTACATAATTCAAAAGTGATGATTTACCACCTGGGTATCTTAAGGGAATTGAAGAGCCACTCATATTACCATATTCTGTTCTCGGCCTAAACTTTTCGCTATGGAGAGTCAGTCAATATAACCCTCAACATCTCCCTAGTGTCGCTTGCAATATCGTATACTGCATCAGAACTAGGATCTAACCAACTACCATGAACAATTGAATTCATATATTTTAAGTGAATCGATTGAATTCTCTTAAGACTTTGAATGGCGTTTTTATGATCTAAAAATAAGACCTCAGAATTTTCAATGCAAAACTGCAATACTTTATTCAACCTAACATCGTCTTTTTTCTTCCCTTTATTTTCCTGAATCAACTTGTTTGTCAGTTGTTTATGGTCTATCCGATATAACAGTGCAGACTCTATTAGCGATCTTGCTAAAATAATTCCTGTAGCAGGACGATCTTTCATATCGTTTTTACTTAATTCATAGGTTAATCTAATAAGCCTTTGATTAGTTACCGTTAAGACTTTGTTTAAACTACCGAAGTATAATTCTGGTTTTTTACTTTTTTTATTTCCATTACGGGATGAGGGTTTACTATTTGTTGACGTAGACTGTGTACTTCTAGAGTTAGAATTTTCTTCACTTCGCTTATTTTCATCGTTCAAGGTCTTTCCATTGTCTTGATTAGGATCCTGTTTATTCTCATTTTCGTATTCTTCAATCCATTTACTTAATGTGTCTTTGACAGTTTGGCTACTTGTTCGAGTGTTTAATTTAGGCTCACCGTTCAGGAAGAAAGATCTCACTAGCTTTTCTAAAACAAATTCCAACTTTTTATCTTCTAGGTTACTTTCCAACTTGTAATCATGATCAAAGTTTATATCTAAAACACTTTGAATTGAAGTTATATGCCATTCTATCAATGAACCTTTTAAATCATTCTTTTTCAGTGATTCTCTCTCGTACGAGTTCCAGCACGGCATATCCCAAACATATTGAAGAAGAGAGTAGTTTTTTAAGTATTTCTTTACATTTTCAATATCCTCGTATAAATAATCGGTAGTATCCTCAATATTTTTAAATTTGATAAAAGCTTTATAAACTCTCCTCCATTTTGATACATAGCTCCATTTTTCAATTTCATATTTAGTGTGTCTAGCAGTTATAATTTTCTGAGCAGCATCTCTGCTTGGAGATACCGCTACTGCTATATTCTCTAAACTTTTAGGATCTATATTAGAATTTTTAATCATTTCTTTTATGTCATCCCTTTTTTCTTTCGGAATAAGTTCTGGATCTATAATGCACTTCAATGAACATAATCTCCTATTTCCTTCGACAACGATGTACTTACCGCCCTCATTGATTACAATTATATTTTCTCCTGGACTGAGCCTACCACTTTCTAGTATCCCTTCTATCAACTTATCGATATTAGCTTCCTCAAAAAGGGAATGGATTATGTCCATTTGTGATACATTTTCATTTAGGTCTAACCTAGGATTTTCCCTATCAAGTTCTATATCCTTTACCGGAATCTTTTCCCTTTTCCAATCTGGATTTTCTGAATTCGGTACCTGCTCTTTCTCTACTTCACTTTCTCTCATATTTTCTTCCATTTAATAATCACCTATCTTTTCTATTCCGACGCTCACTTTTTCACCTCGTTTTTATTCCTCCATCATTCCCTCTACTTTATTCAGCATCTCTCCAATCTCCATTCCCTTCTCAGTCAAACTCAACATTGTTTCCTGGGGATATTTTGACTTATCGATTTCCTGCTTTACAACATTCAGTTTTTCAAGCTCCCTTAAAATTTCAGTTGATCCTGGAAGATCTTCATTGATCTCCTTCATGTTCTTTGATCCGTTTCTGTATAGGTATAGAATTACAGCGTACCTTTCTGTGGACGGGAGCTTCTTTCCTTTTGATATTGCCTCAGCT
>JAKBRR010000236.1 GCA_021845325.1 Thermoplasmata archaeon | reverse complement strand
TCAAAGGTTGAAGCACACATAAATTACTGGAACATGAGGTACCAGACTGGAAGGATAAAAAAAGGGGACGTATTAAGAATAGTTCTGGGCGAAGCTGCCAAAATACACTTTACATTCGATCAGTGGGTCAGTGCCAAAGACGTTGAGGTTTCGCAATTTGATACGAACCTGTTTTTCTCAGATTTTGAAACCGAAAGTGAGAAAAGCAGCGTCTCATTTATATTTACAATATTCTGGGAAAACGGGAAAAAATGGCAGGGGGAAAACTTCACAATAGTGCTTGAATGAGTGTTAAGAATGAATTATCGGGTTGTTGTGTTAGCCAGAAGGTAAATTTATGAAAGATTTATATGATAAGAATCATTGCGTTATAGGGTGTCTAATTGTCTATAGCTTTTGTACTTGTCAGCACAGTTCCAGGTAAGGAACATGAAGTTTATAATAAGATATCTCAGGTTAACTATATAGTCGAGATTCATCCCCTGTTTGGAGAATACGACCTTATAGTGAAGATAGATGT
Source organism: Thermoplasmata archaeon (assembly GCA_021845325.1). Next base: position 3,275 of record JAKBRR010000236.1, on the reverse strand, counting down.
TAACGACTTCAGCGAACTTGGAAAAATTGTTGTTGACAAAATAAGGAAAATAGATGGGGTAATAGACACTAAAACGTTAACTGGAGTAAAGTTGTGATTGAAAATGATTAGTTATCCGTGGAATCCTTGGAATTGGGACGTATTTGTTTTGGTCATTCTGGCCCTGCTGGCTCTATCGCTTCTTGTTCTTGGAGCTATGACTGCTTATTTTGGAAGTGGAAAGAGCAGAATGGTTGGAGTGGGTCTGATTGTGGGGGCAGCCATAGTTGCCGTGGCAATTTATGTTTTAAGAGAGTATACCTTCACAGGAGTTACGCTTTTCAACGAGGTCATCGTTGGAATTATTTACTATGTTGTAGCTGCTGTTATAGGAATAGTAATAGGACTACTCATATTCCTGGGCGCAATAATGAAGACCTGATGGGTAAAAATTTTGACAGAATCTCAGGAATTAAAACAAATTATTTCTTTTATTCACAATAATTTGAAGGGAAAAGGAATTCTTGCATGCTCTGGTGGTACCGACAGTACTCTCCTTGCTGTAATTTGCAGCAAGGCAGCATATGATCAGGTTTTATCAGTTTTTGTTGATACCGGGCTTGTCAGGAATGGTGAACCGGAAAGAGTCAGAGCAATTTTCGAGAAATTCAATATAAATGGAAAGATTATTGACGCAAAGCATAAATTTCTCCATAATCTGAAAGGAATAACAGACCCGGAGGAAAAGAGGAAGATAATTGGAAGAACATTTATCGAGGTTTTTGAAGAGGAAGCAAAAAGATACGGGGCCGAATATCTTCTTCAGGGTACCATTGCTCCGGATTGGATTGAAAGTGGAGGTTCCAGAAGGGAAACAATAAAAACGCATCACAATGTGGGTGGATTGCCTTCAAACATGAATCTCAAACTGGTAGAGCCACTTCGTGATCTTTACAAGGATGATGTAAGGGAGTTAAGCAGGGAATTGGGATTAAGAGATGATCTGCAGCCTTTCCCGGGTCCAGGTCTCGGGGTAAGAATTATAGGGGAAATTACAGAAGAGAAACTGTCTTTATTGAAGGGTGTTACTCAAATAGTGGAAGATACCATAGAAAAAAGAACTTCCGGAAACAAGAGACCATGGCAGTATTTTGCAGTTCTTCTTCCCGTGAAAACAACTGGCGTTCATGGGGACAAGAGAAGCTATGGATATAGTGTAGTTATACGATGTGTGGATTCTCTTGATGCAATGACTGCCACATTCTCACAGCTTGACTGGAATATTCTTGAAGAAATGTCAATAGAGATCACAAACGGATTCCCTGAAATAAACAGGGTATCATATGATATAACGCACAAACCGCCTGGAACAATTGAATGGGAATAGAGTTCCATGGCAGTCATCTTAATAAAACGGGAATGAATATACCGTGAGATTAACTGAAAGCTTTTCATGTAACAGAAAATGAAAACATAAATCAATAAATATGCAGAATCGATTACAGCGAATCTTAAATTCAAAAGAGTTGGTAACAATGGAAGAGGAATTATTGATCTCAGAAGAAGAGTATCAGAAATCTGGTGTACAGATAGGAACACAGCTAAAGACAAAGGATATGCTAAAGTATATTTTCAAAATAAGAAACGATGGATTATACATCCTCGATCTCAAATATACTGATAAAATGATTAAGGTTGCAGGAAAGATGCTTGCACGCATTAATCCAGGCGAAATTCTTGTAGTTGCACAGAGGCAGTATGCATTCAGGCCAGTAACAAAATTTTCAGAAGTAACAGGAGCAAGATCAATCATTGGAAGGTTCATTCCCGGAACGCTTACAAATCCAAATTTAGAGACATATACGGAAGCAAAGGCAATTATCGTAACTGATCCACTGGCAGATACCCAGGTAATGAAAGAAGCTAGAAATGTTGGATCACCTGTTATAGCTTTCTGCGATGCAAATAACACTACTGATTTCGTTGATATCGTCATCCCAAGCAACAATAAGGGCAGAAGATCGCTCGCACTTGTATATTGGTTACTTGCAAGAGAGATACTACTGAAAAAAGGAGAAATAAAAGATTACTCTGAATACAAATTCTCCGTTGAAGACTTTGAATCACAGATCTGATTCATCCTCCCTATTTTCATCTTCAACAAAAGATTTCATCCTTTTTATCTCAACATATTTTATCTTGGATTCAAGAATTCCAGCAAAAATCATTTTCTTTTTAACTCCTCCGGCTACTCTTACAGCTCTGGATATTGCGTACCAGCCTTCTTCCCTATCAAATACATGAACAAGTGCCTCTGCATGTGAGGACAATTCATTCAGATATATTCTGAAGTTGCAGCCATACTTAAATCCTGTTCTGATAATTGTCTTCTTATTGAACAGATCATGATATACCATTTCAACGGGATTCTCAGGAGGGAAACCATTGATATATCTTGTTTCAAGCTCTGATAAAATAGTGAAATTTTCAGTGGTGGAATCACCCAGCCATTCTGGAATTGAACCGTCTGATACCACAGATCGCTTCCCAACAGGAACCGGCTTCTCTTTTATTTCCTGAATTGAAGAACTTCCTTCCATATCGATCTCGGATAACTTATAGAACGTAACGCCACCATCATCATCAACGGCAGCAACAATGTTTTCTATCCAGCTATACAGGTCTGCAAATGATAGCTGAAAATTCTCCCTTATTGTTTTTACCGTGAATACAGGGGAAGAAGAACTTTTTTCTCTTATTCTTAAATCCATTCCATTTCTCTTTACGCGATAGCCGGCAATTCTCAGTTCTCTATAGGCATTCCATAGGGGGATTTCATCCTCCTGCAGGATAGCCTTAACCAGTGATGAACCTTCATTGAATAGAGGATTTTCCGCCTTTATTCTTCTTTTCCAGACTAAAAAAACAACTTCTAGAGGTTCCAGAATTAGAAGTTCACCCTTTAATGTACCTGTGGAATATTTGTTAAATATATGGGCTGCGCTTCTGTTACCGGTTATATTGAATACTAAATTTCCACAGATTGCCTTACCACTCAACTCATTTCCTTTCCAGTGTTCTTTTCAGCAGGCTGACAGCTATGTCGTTTAACATATTTTTAACGGTTTCAGACTGTCGTGATGAAACCATATACAATTTCGTATTCTGATTTTTCTTCAACGGTTCAAGATCTTCCTCCCAGATCTTTGCCTCATATCTTCTGTCAATTTTGGATCCCGCAATGAATATTAATGGATTTTTGCCAAAATTTGAAATGAAGTCTATAAACTTTGACA
>JAKBRR010000235.1 GCA_021845325.1 Thermoplasmata archaeon | reverse complement strand
TTCTCCCCACCGCTATTTCTCCTGCATGAGGATCTACAATTATCTTGGTTATCATCATATTAACTGGACCCTCTGGATCACAGGTCATCATTGCCTTTCCGTTTACAGATTCTAAATTTCCCTTCCATATCTGTGGTATTCTGTATGCCTGGGCCTGCTTTGGATTTGGGAGATGCTTAATAACCATTGTTAATATAATTGAATGAAGTTGAGACTTCTTTGCAAGTTCCTTCTGGTTCCCTGCCTTTACATAATCTACTATGTCTTTGAATGAAATTTTTGTTTCCTTCATGGATGGAACGGATATTGCCCAGTTATTATATGCAGAGCCAAAAGCAACCTTCCCTTCCTGCACATTAAGTTGCCATTCCTTGACAAATTCTTTTGGAGCATATTTTGTCAAAAGTTTGTTTACATCGTTTATAATCTTAACAAACCTCTTTTGCATCTCGTCTGAATTTAGTCTTAATTCGTTTATGAGCCTGTCTACCTTGTTTATGAAGAGAACCGGCTTTACTCTTTCTCTAAGTGCCTGTCGGATAACTGTTTCTGTTTGTGGCATTACACCTTCCACGGAATCGACTACGATAATTGCCCCATCGACAGCTCTCATCGCCCTGGTAACATCTCCCCCAAAATCAACGTGCCCTGGAGTATCTATCAGATTGATCAGAAATTCCTGATTATCGTGAACGTGAACCATAGATGCAACGGCGGCATTTATTGTGATACCTCTTGCCTGTTCCTGTTCATCAAAATCCAGCATTAACTGTTTTCCTGCTAAATCCTCACTCATCATCCCTGCTCCTGCAATAAGATTATCACTTAATGTTGTTTTACCGTGATCAATATGTGCAGCTATACCCATATTTCTTATTTTTTCAGGATGATTTATCAATTTCGAAGCTTTTGCAATATTATCTTCTTTTCGTCCCATTAAAACACCTTACAAATTTAAAAATTATAATAAATTAAAAAAATTAGCTCTTAATTTGAATCTCGATCTGAACCCCGTCAGGTATGGCTATCCTCATGAGCTGCCTCAAAGTTCTTTCATCAGCATCCACGTCAATGAGTCTTTTGTGCACCCTCATTTCCCATCTATCCCAGGTTGGAGAACCCTCTCCATCTGGACTCTTTCTTACAGGAACCTGTAACCTTTTAGTTGGGAGTGGTACTGGACCATGAACCTCCACGCCGGTTCTGCTGGCAATGGCCTTTATCTCCCCGCAGACATCGTCAACAATCTTATGTTCTGAACCGCTTAAAGAGATTCTGGCTTTATATGAGACCACTCATGTCACCTTACTTAAGTTCAATGTCTATACATTGACCAGCAGCAACTGTCTGTCCCATATCCCTTATTGCAAATCTTCCAAGCTGTGGGAATTCCGCAACTTTCTCAATTACAAGGGGTTTATCAGGCACAACCTTCACTACCGCAATATCTCCTGTCTTGATGTAAGCAGGCTTTTCTTCTTTAGTGGTTCCATCCTTCGGGTTAATAGTCTTTAAAATTTCCTCGAATCTGCATGCGACCTGCGCTGTGTGAACGTGAAATACTGGCTTGTAGCCTGCGGCAATTACTGATGGATGATTCAAAACAACTATCTGAGCTGTGAATGATTTCACTACAGAAGGTGGAGCTGTTACTGGCCCGCATACGTCTCCTCTCTTGATATCGTTTTTGGCAATTCCTCTGACATTGAACCCTACGTTATCGCCAGGTCCAGCCTGTTCCATTGCCTCATGATGCATTTCCACTGTCTTGACTTCTCCCTGCTTGTTTGCCGGATTAAAAATGACCTTGTCGCCATTTTTAAGTATTCCTGTTTCAATTCTTCCAACTGGAACAGTTCCAATTCCAGTAATTGAATAGACGTCCTGAACGGGTAGTCTAAGTGGTTTGTTTATTGGTTTCTCTGGTACTTTAAGTGAGTCAAGAAGTTCAAGTAAAGTTGGTCCGGTATACCATTTCATATTTTCTGATTTCTTTGTTATATTGTCTCCCTTGTAACCACTTATTGGTACCATAGGAATGTTCCTGTAACCAATTGATGCAAGGAACTTTTCAACTTCTCCCTTTACCTCTGCGAATCTTTTTTCACTGTATGGTGGCTGTGTTGCATCCAACTTGTTAATTGCAACAATAAGCTGCTGCACTCCCAGAGTCTTTGCAAGATAAGCATGTTCTCTTGTCTGAGCCATTATACCATCCCCGTCTCTTGAAGAAATTACAAGAATAGCAGCATCTGCCTGGCTTGTTCCTGTTATCATGTTTTTAACAAAGTCTCTGTGACCTGGAGCGTCAATAATTGTAAAGTAATACTTTCCAGTTTCAAATTTCCTGTGGGAAAGCTCAATTGTAACTCCCCTCTCTCTCTCTTCTTTGAATTTATCCATTACCCATGCAAATTCAAATGTAGCTTTTCCCTTCTCTTCAGCCTGCTTCTTGTATTCCTCAATTATGTGTGGAGGAATTTCTCCGTGCTCAAACAAAAGTCTCCCTACGAGGGTTGACTTTCCATGATCTACGTGTCCTATTGTGACCAAATTTATGTGCGGTTTCTGTGATGCCATTTTTACACCTTTATTTCTAATTTTCTAGTAGTCCGTAAAAGGATTTTGTTTATTAAACCCTTTGGTGCGAGATTGATAAAGATTATAAGATGTTTTCTCTAGTTTGTATCCCTTTATCTAAAATTTGGTCTTTATTAATTTTTGGATTTGTCTGGTTTAAGGAGTTTATAAAATGCGACATAATGGTATACAATATACTCTGCTTTCCATCCGGCCATTTAATAATACTTTCATCATGTATTGCTGATTCCCCATTAAGAACCACCAGGTCCGGTGTAAACGAAGACGAAAAATGATCAATTTCTCTTATGCTTCTTACCACAAGGATTCTGAAAATTCTATAATTTCCAGAGGGAATATCCTGGAAGCCGTCCAATACAAACAACGTGTTCTTTGATGGATAAGATTTTAAAATATCAGTAAGGTTCGCCTCAGTTGAATCAACTGTATATGAGGTTCTAGGGCCAATGTTGATTACGGTTATTTGTCCCTCCTTCTCAATCTTTGAGATATTATTCCCCATGGCATTGAGTTTTCTTTCATCATGTGGAAGGTTCTTTATGTAAATTACTTCTGAGGCTGAAGGCGATGCAATATTCTCTGCTATCCACTCGCTTACATAAATATTGCCTGAACCTGAAAACCCTATTATGCTTATTATTGATTTTTTTACGTCCCCATCTGCTTCCATATACACACCAAATTATGAACTCAAGAAATCGGTTACATGCTATCAACTTTAGTGAATAAATACATATCTGTCCTTCGATGAATTATATAGCTGCGCATTTATTTGAATCCTCGCAATTTATGATGCTGATTTAAGCATCATATTTAATTAATTCCCGTATTTGCCATTACTCGTATGTATTAAATAATCTCTGAGTAATCTCTAATCGTGATTCATAGGATATACCTTATTCCACATGGAGATGAACTCATAGACATTCCCAATGAGCAAAGTAAGGAAATGAGGGCTGCAATAATTGAAGATACCTCCAAAGATAGGGCAGATGTCAGAATAATACTCACTCCTCATGGACTTTCGCTGGAAAAGACTTTTTCTATTGCTTTTAATAAAAAGTTGTTCGGCACTTATATTACAGATGGAGGTAAAAAATTAGAAATGAATTTGGATAATAATCTGGATCTTGCTCGTCTAATCCTTGAAAACAACCAAAAAGTTTTATCGAAAGCATTTTTTTCAGGAGGAGAGCAGAATACATTTCCAATTGATTTTGGTTCAATGAT
>JAKBRR010000234.1 GCA_021845325.1 Thermoplasmata archaeon | reverse complement strand
TATCAACTATGAAGGTTATAAGAAATCATCTCCTGTAAGAATAGGAAATCTGGCTGCGAGCCAGCTGCAGATAGACGAATACGGTAGCCTCATAAATGCCATATATCACGTCTCCAAGAATGAGGGAACGATTAACACATATTTATGGGATTTTGTAAGGAACATACTTTCAAAGTTAACTGAGATATGGAAATATGGGGATTCCAGCATCTGGGAATTCAGATCAGAGCCATTGAATTATACATATTCAAAGGTTATTGCATGGTCAGCATTTCAGAGGGGTATAGAAATGTCAAAAAAATTGGAGCTTTCAGCACCAATTTCTGACTGGAAACTTCAAGCTGATCTAATAAAAAAGGATGTAATGGAAAATGCGTATAGTTCAAAGCATAACTCCTTTATGCAGTTCTATGGCTCTGAAAGTACTGATGCTTCCCTTCTAAGAATGCCCCTTCTGGGATTCTTACCACCTGATCATCCATATATTCTAGGAACAATAAAGAAGATAGAGAGCGATCTTATGGTTGATGGATACCTTTTCAAAAGGTATAATGACAAGGATAATTTTGTTTCAGATGATAACGCGTTTGTTCTTTTATCCTTCTGGTATGTGGAGGACCTTATAGTAACAGGAAAAGTAAAAAAAGCAAGGGAAGTCCTGGACAAGATTGTCTCTCATTCTAATCACCTTGGTCTTATGTCTGAAGAAATTGATTTAAACACAGGCGAACTTCTTGGCAATTTTCCCCAAGCATTGAGTCATCTAGGCATGGTTAGAGCGTCAGTGAGACTGAACAGAGTTTCCAAAAATTACGGAAAAATAGAACACGAGTTAAAGTTTACTTTATATTAGATAATATTAATAGATTAAAACATATTTTTTCGTTTACTTAATAGAAGTATTTAAGCATTTTTTAAATTTATATAAAATGATTTAGATGTAGTAAAGATTAGAAATGGATAATCCTATAGAACCAAAAGAAAAAAAAGGAAATAAACTGATACCCATAATAGCCATTGTTGTGGTAATAGTTGTTGTAGGGTCGTTTGTTGGACTTGACTATAAAAATCTGGTCAAAACATCGCCGGCCCCAGCTCCAACTACATCTAACAATGTATTATATGTGTATACAGGTGTAAGTGGCCCAAGCAATTCTGAACATCTGCTTGGTGGATGTGTAATAGCTGAAATGAAAGGAGGATCAACACCCGCCGCATCAGCACAGCTAATGGCTTATTTGATGAACCCTGCAATCCAGAAGGCATGTGAGGCTCATACAGGCTTTATACCTGTTGATCAAGGCGCATATACTTCATCACCCAGCACTTCAGTACCTACAATATACTCAGCAAGCAACGCGACAGTAGATGTCACATATTACACCAGTATAAGTACATCAGACGAATCCTATATTAATGGAGTAATAAGCAATTTTGAAAAGGCATATCCAAACATCCAAGTAACCCCTAGTTTCATAACTGCCTCATCCATGGTTGAGGAGATATCATCACTGGTAACTGGAAATTCTCATGCAAATGTTGTTATGACAATCGACAATCTTGACGTTGGAGTTCTGTTCTATGATGGCTATCTGGCATCAATCAATGCCGCAAAGATTACTGCTGGAGAAGGTGTTATAAGTTCAATTTCGAACCTTAACAACTACGAAGTACAGGAGTTTGGAGGCGTATACTTCCTGACACAACTTGTTAATATTCCTCTTGTTTGGGTAGATTATACAGCACTTCAGGGTGCTGGAATAACAAAAGTTCCAACTACATATACTCAACTTTACACTGATGCGAAGATACTTGACAAGAAGTACGGTGTTGGAGAGATTAACATGCAGGGACATGGAGGGGCAAGCACACCTACAGAGCTTTACCAGTGGATGGTACAATTCGGTGGTAACCCGATGATGTTCAATGATACCGGAGATATACATGCAATGGAATATATCTATAACCTAAGTGCATACTTTTCACCAGATTACAAAACATCATACTGGGCAACCTACACTGGACTTGCATCTAACAGTTACTCCATGATGTACTATCAGTGGCCAGGTTCTGTCAACCTTACAAAACTTGGAATGAAATCCTTTAATTCCACAGACACTGTAACCAATGAATCATTAGCAGCAATTAATGGTGGAGTATTCCTTAGATCACCAGTTTCATGGATTGGAGAATGGCAAACCTTAATGGACAAAGCATGGGTAAGTATAGTAGAAGACCACTCAGCATATTCAAGCATACCATCGATATTAGCTAGTCAGAACAGCGCTCTAAAAAGCTTCCTGGCAACTAATTACAATCAAAACGTTGCAGACCAGTATGAAAATGGTACGTATGCTCCAATAGAGGGACAGTAAAATTTTAAACTACCAACTTTTTTTAATTTTTTAAATTAAAACAACAATCAATTTTTATAATGTTTAACGAAAATAAATATGAATTCTCTGAATCTGTTCGGTTTCTGAAATGGCGGTTTTCCCGGTGTTTAATTCTATTAAGTATCTATCTTAAATCTCACGAGAGTAAAGACTAAATCTGTAATGTCTAATATTTAAAATGAAGGGATAGATGGAATCATCTTTAAGGTTGCTGATTTTATTTTTCCTTCATCTTATTCGATTAATTAGGTAACAATGTGATTAAGGCACTATCTTTAAGTTGTGGTGTTTAACAATAGTTTAATAGAAACCGTTGCTTAATATCTCCACGCATAAAAGTGTGGTAAATCTAAAATCAATCAAAATATAATTTCATAACCAGAAATATGCAACTTTAGAATAGAGCAAAAATTTAATTTGAATTTACTTAATTATTTGAAGCAGTGATCCGTCTTCATTATAAACATTATATCTCTTCAGACTGAAACCTATCTTTGATCCTAGCTCATACCTTTTGTTAGTTTTTAATATTATTGGATGTCCACCTTCTTCATCTGAGTCAGTTTCCAAGTTTTTATTATCAAGTTTACAGCTCACATGAAAACTATCTTCCTCCTGATTACACCACTCTACAGTACCAGTTAGATCATCCCCCTCACTTATCCAGTGATCTCTGAATCCTATTATTTTACCTGAATTGTTTAAACTATCTCCGCTTATGAAGTTCATTGGATATTCTCCGACAAAGTCCCCAAGCCATTTACTTTTTGGTTCATTTAGGATCTCGTCATAAACGCCTATTTGCTCAATCCTCCCATCTCTCAATACGGCGACCCTGTCAGAAAGTGTAGAAGCCTCAGTTTGATCATGTGTAACATAAACAAAGGTGTGACCAAGTTCCTTTTGAATCTTCTTTAGTTCGGCTCTCGCAGTATATCTCACTCTTGCATCAAGATTGCTTAGAGGTTCATCAAGAAGAAAAATTTTCGGGTCCCTTACAAGTGCCCTGGCAAGAGCAACCCTCTGCTTTTGTCCTCCACTTAGCTGGTTAATGTTCCTCTCTAGAACGTCTCCAATCTTCAGAGTTTCTGCAATTGATTCTATTTTACCCTTTATTTTACTCTTTTCATATTTTGCCATTTTCAATGGAAACTGAATGTTTTGATAAACTGTCATGTTAGGATAGAGAGCATAGTTCTGAAACACCATTGCTATGTTTCTCCTATTAGGAGGTAATTTACTTATGTCCTTTCCATCAAGGATTATTTTCCCCGCAGTCAACTCCTCAATTCCTACTGTTGTTCTTAATAAAGTACTTTTTCCCATTCCTGATGGCCCGAGTACGACTAAGAACTCACCGTCATATATTTCTAGATTTAGCTTATTTAATACCCTTTTCTTTCCATATAATTTATAAATATTTTCATAACTCATT
>JAKBRR010000233.1 GCA_021845325.1 Thermoplasmata archaeon | reverse complement strand
AGTCTTTCCTGAATCTCCTGTACACATTCTTGTCAGTTATCACACTGCCGCCGATCTTAACTAATATCAATACCAACATAATGCATTTAGGCATTAACTTCTTTTCTTTAATTCAAGGTGGTTTAGTTGATGAACACAACAGGCTTGATACAGCACTTTAAGTCCTATTTCCAGTTTTACATATTCCAAGTTACTTGCCTTGACCACTTTACTCAAAGCAATCGTCAGCACAGTTTTGTTTTTGCTCGCATACATAAATCAGGCTTCAATTATGAGTAAACGTTAATTAGATTAAATTGCGTTTTTGTTTTGTGGATCCTCCTGATTACGAAAACTATGATTACCTCGGTGAGTGGAAAAATAGAGAAATACTGGATTTAGCGGAAAGAAGACTCATTATGAAACTCGCCGGAAACCCAAAGAAGACGCTCGAGCTGGGCGGTGGATTTGGGAGAATCACCTCTGTCCTGGAGAGGATAAGCGAAGAGACTTATATGGTTGATTTCTCAAGCAGGAACCTGGAAGAGGCTAAAAAACGATTGATCAGAACACAGTTGAAGCGTTGTAATTTTTTCAACCTCCCCTTTGAAAGCGGTCTGTTTGATCTGATAGTAATGGTGAGAGTTATGCATCATATCAACAATCCAGCCTTGGTGTATGATGAAATACTCAGGGTCGGGAGAAAAGGGGCAACAGTAATCATTTCAGTCCCTTATTCACCCCTTTCGAAAATGAGGGAAACAAAAGAAATAAGAGAAGTTAAGACAAAATTAGGGGTACATAAAATATATTATGGCCCTCCAGAAACATACCTGGATAAGAGAATGAGTCTAGAGGCGATATTTGGAACCGGTTTGTTCGACAATAGAATTGGTAAAATGCTCCACAAATTGACTTTCCTGAGCTTCTTTGACGTAACTACAGCCAGATTTTGGAAGTTGAAAAACAACCTATTTCTTAAATTTAGGTTGCCTGACTGAAACAAGCACTCCAAGTAAGAGATTTTCCATCAGCTTTTTCCTGTTTTGTCCTCCCAGCATGAGGTAGGTAAGTAGATTTGGAAGAATGAATTTAAGCGAATGGAACAGTGCCTTCCAAATAAAAAATGAGTCATTTGAATGGACTTCCCTCATATACGTGAACCAGTTTGTAATCTCTAGCTTTACGCGGTTTGGATCATTGCGACCATGCACTGACCAGTACCCAAATTTTCCAGGTAAAGGCACATCGTGATAAATTTTAGCGTATGATGTGGCAAGCACCCTAAAACCAGCCGACTTTAACTTTAGCGCGAGGTCTCCAGAACTGTTTATCTGCAGGTCAGAGTTAAAGTAATTTACCTGCATCAAAGCTTTTTTAGCTATCATGCATGAGTTTGGAAGAGCGTCGACATCGTATAACTTATTTTCGAGCTCAATATTTCTTGGATGGTTTCTCCCGATAAGCTCATGTCCCCATTTCCCCTTTTTGAATGGCGTTGCATATACCCAAACTAATTCAGGTTCTAAAAAATACATTACTGAAGGCATAACGGCTCCGACGTTATCCTGCGAAGAGAAGACTTCCATAACGGGCAGAAATGTATTTTCACCAACAATGTTATCATCATCTATGTAGAACAGATAATCGGACGTAGCTAACTTGGCCCCTATATTCTTTGCCTGTGAAATGAATATCCTGAATGAAATTTTTACGTGAATAATTTTTAAGTTTTGACACGGGGTTATGTCACTAATAGAGTCGGAGTCGTCTATTATTATGATTTCCTTCAGCTGATCAACGCTGTTTTCCTCTATACTTTTCAGCAGTGCATTGAGTTTTGAGTAACGATTATGAGAGGGTATAATGATGCTGATGCTCTCTACTGAGTTATGAGACATCTTCCCTCTTAAGCACCACAATGACATAGTCGCCAAAATTCTTGATTATGGGCAAAGATGACACTAACTTATCAATTGCAAACAGCAATCGCTTGTTAACGAGTCTTTTCGCAACTTTATTGAAGTTATATGGCGGAATAATTGTACAAAGGCCAAGACGCTTAATTTCCGAGAAACCTTCCATGTTGGAAAACGCAAACGGCCCCTTCGGTGTTGTTGCAGTAGTAAATCTTGAAAGATCCGGCAAAACCATTCCAGCAATCTTCTGTTTTACATATTTGTATCTGCCCAGCAATGTAGACACAAGAATATCCATCAGTCCAAACCGGTTCCAGTAAGCTCCGATAAATATTCCATCCATTTTCAGGTTCTCCTTTAAGGTAGCCTCAATTGTTTCAGTTACTTCAAGATCTAGATAACCGAAAGTAGTGAAAATGACATCATATTTTTTTTCTGTTTTAAAATAGCCCCTTGATACCTTCAGAGTTTCCAGTTCAACCTGCTTTAGTTGCTTAGATTTCTCCTGCGCTCTGCTGATCATTTCGTTTGATATCTCGGCACAGGTAAGGTAAACATTAGATCTGATCGCCGAGGCCTCTATTAACGTACCACAACCGATTTCAAGAATGTTCATTCCATCATGAACTATTTGGGACAAGATATCGGAAGTTATCTTTCTCATGTATACCTCAATAGGGTTGCTCTTGACAGATTTCTCATAATTCTCTGATAGCTGGTCAAATTCAGCTTCTAATATCTCATATCTAGTTTTTCTAGCTTGATCGGTGCGTCGAAGATTGTAGGCAGTTCCAGAACGCATATTGTGAACTTCAAGATGACTGGTGCCATATTTTTTTTCAAAGGCCGGTATCAAGACATCAATTTTCTCTTCACTTATTGAATATATCTGACCATTAACCGTGGCATAACCGCAGTTTTCAAGCTTCCTCTTCCATTCTCCAGTTACTATAATGTGAAATCCGTCGCCTTCTTGAATGTAATTAACTAATTCAACGGATAAATATGGATCTGGGAGTTGAACCTCCATATAAAAATCACTGTTTTTTAAAGACATACATTACCTCGTCACCAAAAGATGAAAAGATCGGGATTGACGAAAGAAATGTTTCTAAGAATGTCAGTATGCGTCTAAAGATATTTGAGGGAACTTTTTCCGCCAAATACGGTGGGAGAGTTATTGCAAGGCCCTTCTTTTCAACTAATTTAAATTTTTCAAATATCGATAAAATTTCATCAGGAGAGTAGTATTTTGACATAACCCTGTTTCCGACCACCTCAACGTAGGTTTCTTCCGCAATTCGATCCTTGACCTTCTCATCTCTTCCCAATATAGAGTATAGGACAATTTCGCCCAAACATTTTCTATTTCTGATGGAAAAGATCAATATGCCGTTATCTTTCAAAGTATCGTATATTCCATCAGCAGCTTCTCTTATCCTGGGCTCGGTGTTCAATGCGCCATTGAAGGAGTAGATCACGTCAAAGGAATGCCCAATAGACTTAATTTCGCATGCTGCCCCGTTTACTGCGGTGAACTTGTTAAGAACTCCAAGCTTGTCCATTTTACTTCTAGCAAAATCTATCATACCCCGGGAAATTTCAAGGCATGTAACCCCGTTTCCAGTTTTAAGAATAAATTTGCTGGCTTCTTCCCCTGTTCCGCATCCGATCTCTAAAATACTCTTTCCCCTTTTGGAATACTTTAAAAGAGTTTGCATTTCTAAAGATCTGATATTGACGTTTATAAAATTGGACAATATTTTTTTGTCATAAATTTTAGCGGCTTCTGAAAAAACTTTATCCAGGGTTTCATAGTATTCTTCCACTTTTTAGGTAAGACAGATTAAGTCATAACTATTTTTCTCATATTGAGAACTCAAAAAATAAAAACAAGGACCAGTTAGAATGAGTCAACTTCTATTCTATTGTTTTGAATGTTTTTGTTAGCATA
>JAKBRR010000232.1 GCA_021845325.1 Thermoplasmata archaeon | reverse complement strand
TGGAGGCACTTGTACAGTTGGTGTCCGGCACGGTTCTTTCCCCTCCTTATTATTTCCTTGCCCCTCTCCCTGTTGAAATACCTGCAGCTGTGATTCTGGCATGTAACCGTATTCTCGTCCCTTGGCCTGGCCATAAGAATATATGCGAAGAAGGTATATTAACACATCTAAAGTAGGACACTACCTAAAATTATTTACTTTCCAGTTGTTTAAAAGACGTTTATCTATCCACTAGAAAATATTTTAAGGTCAAAATGTTGTATTTAGTTCGGGGAAAATCCGTGACTGATGTACATAAGGTTTTCGTGAGTTTTTATCACGATGAAGATCAGGAATATAAAGATAAATTTGAAAGAATGTGCAAAGATGTGATAGTTTCCAAGTCAATCCAACCTGGTGATATAGATACCGATACTAACACAGAACGTGTTATGCAACGGATTAGAGATGAATACCTAAAAGATTCAACCGTAACAGTGGTATTGATTGGTCAACATACTTGGCAAAGGAAATACGTGGATTGGGAGATTTACTCAAGTCTGCGCCTTACACCAACTA
Source organism: Thermoplasmata archaeon (assembly GCA_021845325.1). The sequence goes on along the minus strand of JAKBRR010000232.1, from coordinate 3,309 downwards.
AATTGCGTTCTGGGTTGTTAGGAATATTGCTTCCAACAAGACAGGATTACAACCAAAAACACTATGAAAAGTGTACGGTTCCGCCTCGATTATATTACAATAATCTAAAGAACAATAACGCTGAACCATATGCTATCGTTTATAATTGGACAAATGAACCGAGTAAGATCCAAAATTGGATAGACAGAGCTTTCTCAGTTCGCTACAGTTACACTCCAAATTTAAGCTTTGATCGGTACGGCAGAAACCATACTACTTCAAGTTGGTGCAACGGAATCAGATAGTCATGCCAAACACATTTGACTCAATAGAATTGGATATCAATCTAGGTATTTTCCGTATTAAAGGTAAGTGGAAACCTGATAAGAGCGAGAGAAACGCAGCTTGGGAGTTGTATATTGAACTGGTAACGAGAATTTCCATAGTAGAACTGAAAAAAGGAGAAGGAATACTTCAAGAAGCTCTTTCTTCCCTATATTCGCTATTCAAAACAACTCGTCAAGTTCTTCGAAAGTATGGCCCATCTGTCGCCAAACCTCATCAGGATGCGGACTATTCTCTAGCCAGGCTTGCAGTCAATATGCTTAATTTTGAACTTAGGCCGATTTTATCAAAATGGCATCCTTTACTGCTTGACTATGAAAAGCAAAGGGACAGGAGCATTTCTATTAAAGCTCACGAAGACAAATGGGAACTGAATGCTGAACTTAGGAAGGTGTTAGACGACTCAAGGAGTGCGCTGATTGAGTACTCCAAGTACCTTGCCCTGGCAGCAGGAATTGAAGCTCTTTTTGAGGAAAAACAGGGTGAAAGCTGACCAATGGTCTCGTACAGGCATAAGGTCTTCATCAGCTATTTTCATGAAGATGACCAAGAGTACGCGTACCGTCTAAAGGAATTCTATGGGGATGCTATAATTGACAAGTCCCTGAATGTGGACATAGGATACATGTCTAAAGATTATATTCTCAATTTGATCAGAAGAGAACGGCTTAGAGATTCAACAGTGACAGTTGTTCTTGTAGGACAGCACACATACGGAAGAAAATGGGTAGATTGGGAAATCTACGCTTCACTTCGGCCATATGGTTATAGGACTAGAAATGGTTTGGTAGGGGTTTATCTTCCCAGACATTCAAATAAACACTTCAGATTAACGGACAACATTTTGAGCGGGTACGCAGTTAAGATATATTGGAATGAATTGGATAGTAGAAGCAGATTATCAAATGCAGTCCATAAAGCATGGAATAGACGAAATTATCCTTCGTTGATCGTTAATACAAGACCATTGAGAATCAATAATGCACCTATCCGTTAAATGACCTGTAACACTATATTTTCAATAAAAAATTACTTCTACAAACTTCTTATATTTCTATTGTGAGAGTTTATGAAAAAAATCGTTACACTGTATCTTGAAGAAGGGCTCAAGGATAGGGCGAAAGAACTTGGTATCAATCTTTCAGGTTTTCTAGAACGAAAACTACAGGAGTATATCAGAGTAAATGATCCTGAGCTTCCATTTGTTGAGAGCAATAACCAATATGGTGTCTCACAACCACTTGTAAACAGAATACCGATTATTCCTTCCTTCAGCAAACACAAGAGAGAATATGAAAAATGGTTGATTTCACGAAAGTTGGATGACGGCTACATAAAAGATCTGGTGAATACTTTAACACGGTTTATTCGCGAAGATATCATTGAACTACAAGATGATATAAGTGAGATGCAGAGTATTGCATTGAGAAGTTATCTCACATACCTTGTTCAGAAATCACTACTAACGGAAGAAGGTGCAAAACATTTCAGGAAGAAAGTTCCATTAAGACAGTCGAAAGCCGATAACTACATTCCTACAAATGAGGAAGTGATAGGAGCATACAGCCAAATCGAGGATAAAAGATACAAGACCATATTCAAGCTTCTTGCGTTTTCAGGTGCGAGAATTACTGAACTAGTGAAGATGGTTAAGGAATATGACCCATCAAAGTTGATTGTGAATAAGAAGTTTGCAAAGTATCAGTTGCATTACAATCGGGGCCACAAGAAGTCATTTTACATTTACATGCCTAAAGAGTTAGTTCCAGAGCTTCACAAGTACTATGTGCATGTAGATACTGTATCTCATCAGATAAGCAAATCTGGTCTTTCACCCAAATACCTTAGAAAGTGGTTCTACAGCTTCCTGATCTACAACAATGTACCTGAAGGAGTTGCTGATTTCATTGAAGGGAGAGCATCTAGTTCTGTTGGTTCTATACACTATTTGAGCAAAAGTAAGCAAGCAGACTTTTGGTATGAGCAAATAGTTGAAAAACTGCTCTCTACAATGAGTTTGTAAAGTTATTTTATTTCTACAAATTCATTATTCACTTTCGCCAAATTTTTTAGCCCATGTCAAAAACCATAATCTAGATTTGTAATTCCCAGCGTTAGAGCGTCAAAAATAGAGCTACCGGCAATAGAAAAAAACAATAAGACTAAAAGAGCAATGAAGAGCATGCTCTTTATTAACTACAACGACATGAAGAATATAACAACATAGTGGTGTTGTCAATGAAAATAGGAAAATATGTAGTACCAAACAGAGGGATGAGAATGAGGGATTCTCTACAAAATGCCCTGAAATTGTATGACGAATACAAGACAAACATAATCACCAAACTAAATGGAGACGATGGCATTGCAAAGACGTTCGGCTACAGTGGAGCTAATAATGGTTCATATACTAAGTCAATAGCAGCTTTGAAAGACTATGGATTCTTGGAAAAGGCTGGTGCAAGTGAGTTCAGAGTTTCGAACATTGCCATAGATGCACAGTTTGGAACAAAGGAAGAGAAGAAGGATGCACTCATCACTGCCTTGAACAATATTCCGTTGTGGAAACAGTTGTATGACAATTTCAAGGATAAGGTTCCAGACGACCCTATTTGGCTCAAGATTAGGAACATTACTGGAGTAATGTCTGATGAAGCACAGAAGGTTGAGTCATTTGTACGTGAAGCATACACTGAAGATATAGCATTCGTTAAGGAATCAGTGGGTGATTTGGTATTTGGACAGCCAGCACCCACAGAAGAGAAGGAAGTAGAATCTGAAGAGAAGGAAGTTAAGAAGGAGTCAAAGACAACTAAGAAACCAGTGGATCCTACCATGATTACAGTGACTATCGGTTCATACCAGACAACACTCCCGATTAGTGAAATTGGATTTGATGCGGCTAAAAGTTTCCTGGATTCTCTGAAACCTCATTTTTTACAGGAAAACCAAAATACAGAGCAGATAACACTCTGATAAGCTCAA
>JAKBRR010000231.1 GCA_021845325.1 Thermoplasmata archaeon | reverse complement strand
GTCTGGGTGTATGAAATTCAATCTATCTGTTTGTTGAAAGGCTAAACTCTCTGGGTGCAAGTGAGAAAAAAATTCAGAACGGGCATACTATAGTCATGGTCATGCAAGAGCACATTTAAGAAAAAAAAGGACTTCTCATAACATCTTACTAAGATCACCAGTATTCGTAACCGAAATGCAACAAGTTCAAAAAACAAAAATATTATCAGTGCAAATAGATTACTATTTAATGTCTTCTACCGACCCAGATGCTTATACGCCTAGACTGTTCAGAGTTATACTTCCTGTAAATAATATAGAAATGGCCCAGAAATTTTACTCCTCATTACTTAACATGGAAGGGAAAAGGGTTTCCCCTGGAAGGCACTACTTCCAATGTGGGGGGACTATACTTGCCTGTTTTGACCCAAGGAGTGATGGCGACCAATTCGATCTTTCTCCAAATCCAGATCACATATATTTCTCAGTAAAGAATCTCAATGATGTATTCAAAAGAGCACAGCGGTTGGGAGCTGTTATTTTAGATGAGATTGGAACAAGGCCCTGGGGAGAAACTTAATTCTACATGAAAGATCCATTTGGGAATAAAATTTGTTTCGTTCAAGAAGAGACCGTACTTACGGGTAATTGATAGAAAAAATATCAATGAGAAAATGCATTAACCAAACATATTACAAAGCAATTTGATTTATTGGTCTAACCCCTATCAGTGGATGGAGTTAATCAGATATAATATTAAAGGATCTTTTCTCTCAAACCACTGAAAAGTGTTCTTGTGATTAAGTTTTATACAAATGCCGTTCAGTATTGTAAAAATAAAAATGGAGTGGTCTTTATTCTATCTTTTTTCATTCTCTTCCCTGGGAATGAAAAACAAGTTCACTCCTCTTAGATTGAACATTAAACGAACCGAAAAAAATATACCTCCAGTGAAAAACACTAGAATAAGATATAACACTCCATACCAAACTTCTGCCTGACCGAATATAGTAGTTTCCAGATAGAGGAATAAATAGAGAAGTGCCCCGGCCGCAGTTAAGATTGTAATATACCCAGACACCTTGAATAACTGTATATTTAAGGCTCTCCTGCTGTTAGGTCTTTTGACGCGGACAGACATGAATAGAACGATGATTGATGATAATGTTAAAGCTATCATCGTTATAAAAAATAAAATAAATAAAAAATTCATTCTAAACTCACTTACCCGTTTCCCTCACAAATGAAGTTCATTCGAAAGTAATATTTAACAAATGCAATTTGAAAATCATTACATAGAACATAATGCAGAGGAATAGATAGAAGCGAAGACATAGGGGATAAAGGGCATTTACCCGAACTTCGCCATTTATGTAAATAGGTCGTCCATACAATTAGTATAACATTCAGAAGGTCTTAAATATATGTCATCGAATATAGATAATATAGGCTTTGAGATTGTATTGAATATTTAGATGTAATAGCACTGGCAAAACCTCTTCTTGTTTATGACCTAAAGGAATTGTTCAGGTATGTTATCGATTATTCCGTTTCTGAGGTATTGGAAACTAAACTGAAGAAATCGGATTTCATAATCACTGAGAATTATCATATACGTTTAAAACCTGATACGGCTAAGCTACTGATTGATAAAATCAAGAATGATTTCAACAAGCGATATGAGTTCAAGAACAAGCAATACACAATTGACAACATCATGCTTGAAAATGTCAGGGAATTGAGCAGATACATTCATGAAAGCAAAAAAGTTGGAATTCAAAATACCTGATATTGAAATATCAAGGAATGATACTATCGACATTAAGAACAGGATCATGTCAATTGATCCCGAGAAACGTAAAGCCTTGAAGATAAACAAATCTACATTGTGGTATCAGCAAAAGAAGATTAAAGAGGGTAAGACCATAAAGATGTATAATGAAACCATGGGGAAGATAGAATGAATAATCATATGCCTGTTGATTACGTGTTGTATAAATTAAATGAAACATTACAGGTAAAAGATATTTCTAATGAATTAGTAATCGCTAGGGATATTAATGAAGCTATTAACATTAAATCAAAATTGGATTTTGACATAATTCCTATAAAAGTAAATGGAAAAATTACCACTTATTACGATTCCAAGTTAAATTCAGAAAAGAAAATTGAACCACAAGAAGTAATATCTGAATCAACCGGTATTCTTGAAACTCTTAGCTATCTATCGAGAAGGGATTTCTATTTTGTCATTAGTGGAAATGATATTACTCATATAGTTCATTACTCAGACCTAAACAGTCCATTAGTTTCCTTAGGCATTTACGCCCAAATTGCATATTGTGAATTATCCTTACGAAACTTTGCAAGATCAAGAAATGCTTCTAACTCGGATTATGGAGAAAAATTCCTTAAAAATATAAACAAAATTTCCAAGCATTCCGGCTTAGAAATCAATGTTGAAAGGGCAAAAAAGCAGTTTCGAGATAAGCAGAGTTTACAAATTGAAACAGACTTGTTTGATGAACTTTACTTTGATGATGAATTGATTTTGTTCAGAGAACAGATAAAATCTAAGCTGGACGCAAGCGAAATAGAAAAATTTGCGGAATTCATTAATCTTGAAGATTCTAGAATTAAGTTGCTAAAGGATATGAGAAATGAAGTTATGCATTCAAAGCCTGAGATTATTAAAAAACAATCTGACATCGATGAATGGCTGAAGTTGTTACAATATTGCCAGAATATCATAAATGTCTTATCTGGAAAGACGGTGTTTTATAAATGAACAAGAAAGACGGAAACGCAGCAGCTGATGGCATTGACTTTGAAAGAATCGTTGAACTAATTTCCAAATACGAGGGAATCAAGAAATCAGGTGAAATCAAAAAGTACAATGAAGAATCCACAAAGAAGGACTTCATACAACCTCTTTTTGAATCTCTGGGTTGGAATTTTTCAAATAGAGGAAAGAGTAACGACTCTGTAAGTGCTGAGGAAAAAATATCAAAGAAGCGTGTAGATTATGGATTCAGGATCAATGGTATTCCACAGTTTTTCCTCGAAGCCAAGCCACTGAGAGAGGAGAACATCCATACAAATCGTGATTACGTACTTCAGGCCATAGACTACTCATGGATGAAATCCTGTTCATGGGCAATATTGTGTAATTTTGAAACCATTGCGGTTTTCAATGCTGACTGGAAAGAATCAAATTATAGTAACAACAAATTGTTTGTTTTTCACCCGAGTGATTTCTTAACAAATCCATATTTCAAAATGCTATCCAAGGAATCATTTGAGAAAAACGAATTAGACGCATTCGCTGAACGAGTATATAAAAAGCCACTAAAGTCTCGCATAGACAAACAACTTCTTCAGGATATGATTCATTTCAGAGAGGTTCTTTCAAAGGATATTGTTAGGAATAATCAGGATAGGCATCTTACTGAGGACGATATAGACGAATCTATACAGAGAATACTAGACCGTCTTATATTCATTAGAAACGCAGAGGACAGAGGGTTAGAAGAGAATCAGTTACAATCCAATGTTAGACAATGGTACTCAAAAGGAAAGGGACATCTAATAAAGGAAATAACAAGGATATACAAGGATTTTGATGATAAATACAACAGTAAACTCTTTGCTCACCATTTATGTGATGACCTTTACATCGACAATGAAGCATTACAAGAAGTTATAGAAGGCCTTAATCAATCAAAAGACAATTCATACAGATATGATTTCTCTATCATTGAATCCGATGTACTGGGAAACATATATGAACAGTATTTGGGGAACATTCTCAAGTCAACACTAAAGAGAGCAAAACTTGAGGAATCAAAAACACACAGGAAAGAACAGGGCATCTATTATACGCCCTCT
>JAKBRR010000230.1 GCA_021845325.1 Thermoplasmata archaeon | reverse complement strand
GGAATATTGCCTTGCTGAAAAATACATTGAAGAAATTTTTAATACGGAAAATGATTTTTTGAAAAAAGAAACTTCAACAGATATGTTTTTAAAACTAAGTGAAACGTATATTTATGTGATCAGAAAATGCAATTCCACTTAGTATAACTATTATAAAAATAAAGGTAGTCATAAAGGAAGGGTGTGATCTGTGAAGATTAATTGAAGGTAGGATATGCATCCTCCTTTCCACCTGGAACATATCTGGAGAAGTACCAGAGTCTAACTTTCCTATATTTGCAGAATGACGTGATACATTATAATAATTCTCCAAGCTGTCGAGAAATATCGTTAATTTCGTTGATCAAACCGCGGAAATTTCATTTATTGTCACGTCTATGCCTTATAGTCTGAAGGATGCCACGCTGGAGGTAACTTAATGTTCTTGGTATGCACTATCCAGTTGTATTCATCAAGGAATTTAGCATCAATGTATCCGTCATTATTGTATCTATCCTCAATGAATTTAGATATTATTGTTGTTACAGTATTCTCTGTTAATTCACCATTATTTGGTATTTCTTCGGGTTGATTTTCTTTCATAAAATTTAATATCTCTTGCTTACTTCCGTTTCTAGAAATAACATTTTTCAGATTGATTTCCAGTGGCTCCTTTATGTTCAGGAAGAGTTTCTTAAAAATGTTACTATTTTGATTCCGAAGGCACTTAGCCTTCTCCTGCATTTTCTTCAGGAAGGAAAAATATGCTCCTGATCCCGTACAATTACCCATATAATGTTGACGTATAGGGTTATCCCACATAACAAAAAATCCAGGCTTGAGTATATGAAGTATCTTTGAAGCACCTGTGTCACGTATAACTGTATAATGGTGCTTCTGTTTTAACTGTGAGTCGTCATGTTCGGCTTCCGTGGGTTCACCAAGACCCGTAAGCCCATCGAGAGTCGTGTATAGGTAAGTTATATTTTCCTCCAACTCATCATTTAAATCTTTTCCTGTAAGGGTCTCCGGTAGAAGCTTTAGTTTTTCAGAGACTTCATTATCGGTATACCACTTATCAATTGCCCTTGCAATTGGCTTCTTTGTTGCCCTCATACTCCAATGGTTCAGGAAATCAACTATGACTTCTCCCGGTTTCATCTCCAATTTATTTTCTTCTTGTATCTTATATAATTCCTGTACTTTCCACAAATCCACAAAATACGAGTTATCCTCATCCATCGTATTAAATAGAAATACGGCCCATTCTAATTCCGCTCTGTTTGGCTTACATTCAACAATCATGTAATAAATATGTGTATGATGAATAAAAATTTATGTATTCAGTAATTTAAATTACTCTAGCAGTTTAACAGATTCATTCAAGCCTGTAGAGAACAATTAAAAAAACATTCCTGAATAATAACATTAAAGTTAATTGAAGAACCACATACGTCAACAGGAGTATTGATGGAGGTACAATCCATTGCTAAATAATAAGACCTGAATTAATTAATTTATGGAGTTATAGCAATTAATGAGTCCTGGCGTTATCAACTCCGGTATGAGCACAGTTTTCTATAATCACAATCACCACATTTTTTGCTCTCAGGACTTGGGGGGAATTTCTTCCTCAGTATATTGTCGACAGTTGTTCCCACTTCCTCAGCAGTCTTCGTAAGTTCCACATCAGAAATATCTACCTGGGTAATACTGTCATCGTCCAGATGGTGGACAATAGCCTTCTGTGGTTTGAGGTTGAGAGACTTAATACAGGCTAAAGCATAGTATCTAAGCTGCCTATCGTAATCCGCGGAATATACGCCATCAATTTTTTCTGTTTTAAAGTCAATTATTTCAACCTCTTTCAGGCTACCATCCGGGTTAGTCTTCTTCAGAAGGTCTATCTGCCCCGCTATGAGTGCTTCCCCGAGAACAAACTCAAATCTCTTCTCTGTTTCAAGAATTCTAGAAAAATCCCTGCTATGTTCAGCGACATAACTCCTGACAACTCTCTCAGCTGCCTTTTTCATATTATCTGACATGGCATCAGTGGCATATCTAAGGTGAAACATTCTATCTACCATTGCTACGACTTCGTCCATGTCCGGAACCTTTTCATTCCTGATATAATCTCTATGAATCATATTCAGTACGTTATGTATGTTTGTCCCGTAGCCGAACCCAGCGGGCACTCCAGCATTGTATCCATAGACATTTCTGAGGAGAAAATCATTCGGACATCTCAGGTAGCTTGTTAGTTCACTGTATGAGGTAGAATATTCTCCCGTGGCCGTCCGCCTATCACGATATCCACTCCGTGGCTTCTTTAATTGCATAGGTCCGGAAATATATTTTTCCGGCAATTCTTCCAGGAATGGGTGGTGTTTTCTTTGACGCACGCCGCCATCCTGGAATTTCGACCATGTCATAAAGAGATATTTCTCCGATCTGGTAAAGGCAGTGTAATAAACACGCCTTTCATCTTCATCAGTGCCCGTATACCTCTCTGAATCGTAAAGCACATTGTCCACAAAATTCCTGTCAGGCGTTCTTTGGTTCGGCTTTATAAAATCCGGAACGAAAACGACAGGAAATTCAAGCCCTTTGGATTTATGTATTGTAAGTATTTTCACAGCATTTATAATAGAGGGATCCTGATGCTGGGGATCTGTGTATTCTGACTTTCCGTATACACCCATGAAGGTGAAGAACCATTTTACCTCAGAAGCCCTGAGTCTTATCCATACAGATTCATAATCTGAAATCGCCCTGCTAAGGCAGGCAAGATTGTAGTTATATTTTTCACCGAAATCGAATCTGTCTGCGCCCATGGCCTGCAGTATACGGTGGTAAAATCCCTGAAGGCCAAGGTCTCCGAGATAATCCTTTGTTCCCTTTGAGAGAATACCTTCTGCTTCCTTCCTTAGAGCAGCAATGTTTCCCGAAAATATTCCGGTGTCTGCTACTGGAAAATGGTCTATAGCAAATATCCTGCTGTACGTTCCGGACAGTTCACTCAAATCAGGAACACGGTAATTCCCTTTCCCATAACGTATTTTACATTCGAATGTGTAAGCTATGCAGTGCAGTGCAAATTCCACCTCCGGCCGCTCAAATATACTTTCACCACTGTATGCCACAGACGGTATACCCTCACGATCAAGGCGATCAATAATTTTTTTGCCCATTTATTGGTACGGGTAAGAACAGCAAAGTCACTGAGAGAAAGAGAAAATGGTTTATTGTTTCTGTCCAGAAAATCTGTGCCAACGAGTTCTCCTATTTTTGATACTATAAAATCCAGCTCATCTTTATCATTTTCAAATTCGCAGGACTGGATATCCCCATCCTCGTATTTCCTCTTTAAACCGGGATTCTCTGTCATTCCCTTTGGAAGACGTGATGAGTTATTCTCGATGAATTCCCTGGAAAGTTCCACTACCGCACGGGTGCTCCTGAAATTTGTGTTTAAAGCTACATCAGTACACTTTGCGGAGTTTTCTGGATTGCTGAAGTTCATAATCAGGCCCACATCAGTTCCGCGCCAGTGGTATATTCCCTGATCATCATCACCGACAACACATATAGATTCGGTTACCGGTGACAGAAGTTCCAGAAGTGTGTTTTGAAGCTTATCGACGTCCTGAAACTCATCCACAATTATATGCCTGACCCGGTGGCTGATGAGATTTATCTTTTCAGGGTTATTGTTTAGCTCATTTACCAGATTGTATAATATTGTGGCGAAATCAAAATAGCGATCTTTCTTCAGTGAATCCATGTAATCCGTAAAGCATTTAGCGAACTCCTTATTAGTTAGATTACCGGGATCGATCTGCTCCATTAGCATTATATCAATACTCTTTAGAAATTGGCTGATTACATCGTAGTAC
>JAKBRR010000229.1 GCA_021845325.1 Thermoplasmata archaeon | reverse complement strand
GATCATCCCTGCAGGGAGAGGATACCTCGCTCTCCCTTTTTGATTTCAAATCCGGGGCTGCGGGTTTTCTGTTCTATTCATGGTCATACGCGTTTCCCCCAAGGGTGCCCGCGATTGAAGTCGTGGGTACATCCGGAAACATATATGATGACATTGATACCAGAAGATCTTCATCCCCGGACGACCCTTACGGTACATCATCCTTTGGCGATCCTGTCCTTAACGGAAAGAGGGTTGAATTGAAGAGGTATGACGTTTTCAAAAAAATGTTCTCATCATATATCAGGTATATGGATGGAGAAATAGATGAGCCATTCAGCCCGGAGGATGCCTTGAGAGATCTGAAAGCGGTTACTCAAATTTACAGATCTTACGGACACTGATTTGCATAATGAAATCTGAAATTCATGAATTTGGTAAGATGATTGACGGAATACTCTCTGGCCTTGAAGGCATTACCGCTGAAGACATTGATATTGAAGGAAAACCCATACGATACTATCGTGGGTCCTTCTGGACACAGAAACAAAGGCAGGGGAATTCTCTGCATGAAATATCATACAGAGCATGCTTCAAGCCGCAGCTTCCGGACTTTTTCATAAGAAACTTAACGGATAAAGATAGCACAGTATTCGATCCATTCAATGGTCGGGGGATAACTGTCGTACAGAGTGCTATATTAGGCAGAAAATCGATAGGAATTGATGTGAACCTCCTTTACTAAGTTTTTCTGATTTAGCGATTTCTTCCCATCTTTTCTTCACCTTATGTCATGTTCTATTTGTATTCTACCTCGTTATCTACCTATTGCTTATTGTTATATGAATATGTCACTTTATCTATCTATTTATCGACTATTTACAATAATAGACATGCAAATAGGTATGTGTATAAGCAAGTTATCGATTTATAGGTAAAATGCCAAGAACTAAAGGCGAAACCACAAAATTAGTCAGTGCAAAGATCAGCAGTGATTCCCTGAGGGCTACAGTGCCTTCATTTATAGTCAAAAAATGCGTCTTGAAAGAGGTGACAAATTTTCATGGGAAATAGAATCCCTTGATGAGAAAACGTTAAGAATTTGTGTCATTAAGGGCAAGAATAGGAGTGATCAAATTTCCTAAATAAAACAGAGTTATTCTTCAATGAGATTTCAAAGGTGGAAATTACCGTGTGTTTCAAAAACTCTGGTTGGAAAGTAAACAAAACAATAAAGAACATAAGAAGATTAGAGATGGAAGATATGAAGAAAATACGACTTAACACGATATATAAACAGGATTGTCTTGCCTTTATGCGTAAGCTTGAGGCTGGCATTTTTGACGTAATAGTTACCAGCCCTCCCTACAACATCAATAAAGACTATAGTGTCTACAAAGACAACAAAGAGAGAAATGAATACATCAAATGGATGCGAAAAGTCGCAAAAGCATCCTACCGTACTCTAAAAGATGATGGCTCATTCTTCTTGAATATCGGCGGAAAACCCAGTGACCCGCTTCTTCCATTGGATGTTGCAAGAAAGTTTGCAGAGGTGTATAAACTACAAAACGTGATACACTGGATAAAACACATTTCTATACCAAAAGACCTGCAATCAACTGGTAATTCGCTTAACGGTCATGTTTCCTATGGGCATTTCAAACCAATCAACTCAGATCTGTATCTGAATCAGGCTCAGGAATACATTTTCCATTTTACAAAGAGAGGTTTCACAAAACTCAAAAAACTCTCAATTGGGGTGCCATATCAGGACAAGAGCAACATTGATCGGTGGAGCAGAAAAGAGGATAAGAGAGATAGGGGTAATGTTTGGTTCATTCCCTATGAGACGAAAGTTGGTGCGTTTAAGAATCCCATGCTCCATCCTGCAGAATTTCCTGTGAAGTTGCCGTATCTTTGCATCAAATTGCACGGTAAAACACCGGATATGGTGGTTTATGATCCGTTCATGGGGGTTGGCTCAACCGCACTTGCATGTAAATTAATGCGCGTATCATTTGTGGGGACGGAAATAGATGAGAAATACATTGAAATCGCTGAAAACCGGATCCGTGAGTGCTTTCGACCGCCACATTTAACCATTGAGTTTTCAAAAAAAAATGTTGAAGAAACTATACCTGGTGTTTCCAAGTGACCAATAAATTAAAGCATATAAAATTATAATTTGTTCATGTATTAGTTCAAGATGTCACTACGTAAATAATAATTATATTTGTCTGCTGGTTACAGTTGCATGCTTTATAGTAAATATGAGGATTATCCATCGGGGTGCCCTCCCGCGTCTGCTTCAGAAATTAAAGGATGCTTTTACAGGGTAGTGGGGAGGCTCAAAAGATGCAAAAAAAAGGATTTTAAGTCACTTTACGAAAAGTTGGGACTTTATAACAATGATGGGGACAAATGTGATCAGAGGTCTATTTCTGTTTATTCAGTGAAAGAAGACGTAGAGAACTTAGTTTTGCAACACCCTGGGATGCCTCATTTCATTGCAGAGTTAGATTTATGTGGTGATCATGGGGTTTTGCTGAATTACCCTGATGAATCAGACCTTCCAAGCCACTATAATTGGTGGAAACCGCAAGGGTTAGATTGTACGAAGTATTGTCAAAACATATATGAATTAAAAACTATATGAGGCAAATTAATGAAAAAAGAGACTGAAAAGAATGAAATCCCAATAAGTCTTCATATAGATAAGATTATAACAAAATATGATTATCCTCTTCTATTAACTGCAAAGGATGCCACAAATAGAACATGGATATTTTCATGGGCAGATACTGACGAGCAAGATGAGGATGACTACTCTCATTCTTCTATACATGATACATGGTTTGCATTTCCAGTTAGTGCTAAAAGAATGCGACAGATTTTAGAAGAACATATTTCATTGAGAGAAGCAATCCTTTTTTATGAGACTGATTTGTTTTTACTTACTGCTCACCGGCCGTTATTGCAGGGTAGTGACATTATCAGTTGGAAAAAGCTAAATAATGCAGATACTCCGTTACATTTGCTTCCTTTAATAGATATTTCTATAAAGGGTAAGAGACTGATGCCAGTGGCGAAGGATAACGGGGTATTGATCGAGGCACATATAATTCCAAAGAGAAGTTTGGAAGGATTGGTACCTCTTGAAATAGTTTCGCCATTGATGGATTTAATTCAAAAGATAGTTCGCTTGTCTTCAAATTTTGTTAAGAAAGGTAAGAGCAGAGAATTGTTTTTTCAAAATGATGACCTTGGGAAACTTAATTTCGTATCTTTAGAGCCTGGGTCGATTACGTTCAAGGCAGAAACAAGGGAGTTGGAAACTGATAAGAATAAACCGGTGATCACGGCGTTGAATTATATCAAAGAAATGGTTGAATCCAAAGATCTCCTGAAATTCCTTCAAGTTACCGAAGAGAGGATAGGTCTTGAGGCTTTACTAAATTTGCATTTCTTGTTGTCTTTGCAGTTGAAGCAAGAAATCAATATCACAATTAAATACGTCCTAAATGGGGGTGGGGTTAACAGCTTGACATTACCAATCAGAGAGGCTAAAATTATTTTTAGAGCCCTAACTTCATATCTTGGAAAAGGAATTGGCGCCTTTGAGTTGGTAATAAAGCTGACGGCGGAAGAAAAGGATCTACTGATGAAACCAGTTGCTGGGGAAGGTGGATGGCAAAGTTTGATGAGACAACTGAAAAAACAAATTACGAATAATAACAAACTGTTCATTAATCAGAGACAATTAGAGCGGATAATTCGTTATTCTCAATTGTATGGGGTAGGTGGATGGCAAAAAAGGCTAGAGGTTATACTAAATAAATTAAGAACCCTTGGATAAACCTTTTCCAAATTAATATGAAAAACAACTATGTGCAAAAGTTTT
>JAKBRR010000228.1 GCA_021845325.1 Thermoplasmata archaeon | reverse complement strand
AAATTAAGCAAAAAAGAGGGCTTACATATAATGTTAGATAGTATATAAGTTATTTAATACTCTTTTTCTGGCCACTTCTTATCTTTCATGAATTCAGTTAGGTCTTCAGGAAGCTTGTCCTCATTATACCACCGATAGACATTGTGAAGGGCATACTTAAAAAAGGGGTCATCGAGATACAACTTTCCTTCTAGACTGCCCTTCACCCATGGGCTAGAGTAGTAGTCCGATGGCTTGAACTCCTTGACCTTCTCTGTAATGAAGTTCAAGATTGGCTTTTCATGAGTAGGATCCCAGAAGAACATCCGGAGATGGATAGGCTCGCTGGCCTCGAAGACAACCTCGAACGAAAAAGAACTGAAGATAATTCCTTTTGCATGCAGTTTGTCTATCCGGGCTATGGTAGAAGCAGGGATATTTCTATGATAGACCGGCCAGCCATTGGTCAGCACTCCTTCCTTGAGCAGAAGCTCAGGATGATCCTTCAGGTAAGCTTCTTGCTCTTGCATCCGTTTAAGACTATCTTCATCTCGCTCGAGCTCTGTGATCTCACCTAAAGAATTCCCAAGATCAATAGAGCGTCTATATCTCAGTTTCTTAAACAATTCGTAATCAAATTCTTGTTTTTCCATTTCACCTCGCCTCTGCTTTCACCAGGCTAATAGGCCTGGCATCGAGCAGCTTCAGAGCTATGAGTGTGGCCATTGAAGCGTTGCTCAACGGGATAAAAAAGTAGCCCTTAGTCACTTTGAGCAGATTACTTCTCTCCATTCGGCGAGTAATCCACTCAAATTCTTCTTTTGAGACTTTTCGGGTCATGTCCCTGGGACTGCGAAAACCGGCAATTATATGCCTCGCTTCTTTGACGCTCATTTTGCTGCGAAGAAAAACTTCTTTTATAAGAGATTCTTCAATTCTCTGTATTTGCTCCTTTCCTGTTTTTGTCTTCATATACCCTCTAAACGGCCCTGTTTTAAGGCCAGCTCCATAAATTTAGGTTCTAAAAGGTCTGTCTGAACCTTCTTTCCATTGCTGAGTGAGGCCCAGTGGCCATCTTTAAGCTTGATAAACAGGCCTTTTTCGCATCCTCGTGGTGTTATGTATCTCATATAGGCTCCCCAATCTCCGGAAAAGTGTCATTTTTGTTGATTTCATCGGTAACGCCATCTTTTTTGGTAACGGCAGAAACGCCACTTTTCAGAACTTTTAAGTCTCCCTTAACATCATTGGCATCACTGGTTACGATAGAATCACCGGTTACGATAGAATCGATACTTTTCAGAACTTTTAAGTCTCCCTTAACATCATTAACATCAGGGATAGTATTTAATGAAACTCTATTAAGAGGGAGGTCCCCCCAGGACTTTTGAAAAGTATCATAACTATCGTAACTTTTACTTTTATCGTAACCTTCAATCTTATCATTAATATCATTCGACTCATTATTCTTGATTTTTGAAAATATAATTAATTTTGTTGTTTTTCCTTCCCTTTTTTCTATTTTATTTTCTATTTTTATGCCTATTGTCTCAAAATTAGGCTTCAATATGTTTAATTTTCGGCTTAGTTGTATCGCATTTCCAGGGAATCGGGATGCCTTTGGATCTGCTCCCCTGGCCTTTATTCTTTCGACTAATGTATTAAATAGGTCACTTGGGGTAATTTCTAGCGTTTTCTCCTCGGAAAAGTCGTCATTTTTATCCAAATAATCTATCAATTCTATAGCCACTGCATTTTCACTAATAACACTTTTGCTTAAATCAGAAATTCTAGTGGTATACACATTGAAGAATTCTAGAGGCTGATAGCCCATAGCTCTAGATACGGCCTCACCCCAGATAGCAAAATCGGCCATCCTGGGCAATCGGCCAATAAGCTGTTTAGAGGTATTTTCATAAATGATAAGGGCCTTCTGTATTGTTTTAACTAAATATCCTCTGACCTTAGATGTTAAGTTTTCTAATTCGTGGATTATTTCGTTTTCCGTCTTTCTTTGTGTAGAATCTATGGTTTCAAGCTCAAATTGGATGCTTCTATCGATGAAATCAGATCGAGTTGTTGAAATATTGATTCCATTTAATAGAACGCATCTCTGATATCGGAAAATAATATCTTCTTCGTCAGAGTATAATTGTCTCTTTATTATGCCTTCACCGGTTGATGCTCTGCAAAATACATCACTATAATCATCCGATATGGCATCTACATTGTCAAAAAAAGATGCATAGTTATGGGAAAGGGTTTGGACTAAGTTTTCTATCTTATTTGGTATTGAAAGCAATGGAACAGCAGAAGGATCGATTATGATTCTTATTGACCTCGAGAATGAAGATTTAGCAGAGCCTTGGGGGCCATTCACAAGTATAATAGGATGCGGAAAGCCTGGAATCATCATCGTTCCGAGCAGAACGGAATACAATAGCTTGTTTTCCCTTTCCTTTTCATGGTCTTCGTTTTTTAGATTCACAAGATTGAGATAATTTTCTAAGTCTTCCTTCTCTCCTGATAAATCGATTGGCATTTCTGCCATTGCAGAATATCTTCTAAACATTATTACATCCGATGGCAATGTCTCTATATTATTCTTGGATATTTTCAAAATCGACCAATCAGGCTTGCCTAAATCCAGATAAATCTCATCATTTTTACGGCAATACCTGTTCCATAATTCTATCTTCTGATTCGATTCATAAGCTGCGGCCTGGCATAGAAATTGCAGGCTCCTTATTTTCTCTGAAGAGAGACTGATTCCAGCGGTCTTAAGCCACGACGTAAGAAATGCCCGGAAGATATTAGACTCTATAGGCCAATTCTCGAAATGATCAACATTCTGTAGATGGACGAATGGCTTTCCGTATTGGTCCAGGAAGAATACGCTGTTTTCTGGTATCGCTGTTTCTAGCTGTTGTTCATTTGAATTTGTTGCTTCGGGAAGCATTGAACAAAGTTTCTGGTATAATTCTTCCGCTCCAGCGTCTTCAAACCCGTCTTTTGCTGATACTTTTTCTATGGGATTTGAATAGGTTCCTTTGATTGTGGATTTCCTATCTTCAGGTTCTTCATCATTCTTGAGTTTGACAATGAAGTCGATGATGTCCATTGCCTCTTTTTCGTTTAGGTGCAAATCTCTTCTCAAAAGTCCTGAAAACCCTAAAGTTAAGTTGTGTCTAGCTCCTAATTTCCAATATTCTAAAATGGGCTCGATGAATTTCCAATTCTTTTTTATTGTTTCTAATTTCTCAACGAGTCTTTTATATTCCTCTTTTGAAAGCTCTCTTATATTTTCAGGAGAAGACAAATTTGTATAACCTGCAGAAGGATACTCTTTGCTCAACTGCTTTTCTCCTTTGATTTCAACTTTGAAATTACTGAACTGAGTTGATTTTATCTCTATATTTTTATCAACAAAGAAATGCACATGAAAGCCATTATGAATAGTAGAAGACACCCATGTTTCATTTTTCAGAGAATCGACATCCTTTCCTAAAACTGCTCTTACTGTGGCTTCAACTATTTCTTCTCCTTCTTTTAGTTTGTTTTTATCATTACTGTTATGAAAAGGATTGTCGAAATCGAGAACTAGAAGATTTTTTGAAACATTACCACAAATTACTTGAATTCCATCGTATTTTCCTTCTTGAATGCCTTGCATCCACTCATTGTATTCTGAATCCGTTGGCGGAGTCGTATAATACTCAGCATATCTACGTAATGCAGGTATCTTAGCCCCTTTCCTTGAGGGAAGCCAGTGGATTCCTTTTTTATCTTTCAACACAGCAAAATAATTAGTTTCCATAGCTCACCTCGTTATACTGCTTCTTCAGAAAAGCTAAAATTTCCAGGATGTGATTTTGAACCCAGCCATCATGCTTCGATGGGATGTCTT
>JAKBRR010000227.1 GCA_021845325.1 Thermoplasmata archaeon | reverse complement strand
GGAAAAAAGATGGGAGATCATCCCTGATTCCATGCCTAAGTTACATTTCCAAATAGGATTGTACTTGGGTTAGAAATAATGATTCCTAAGTTTTCAACCCGAAACTTTTGCTAATTCCCAATGTGAAGTAGTGGCGGAAAGAGTAGTTGAGAGGATCCCATGTAGATGGATCCACATGGATATCGTCAGAAATTACTACTCTTTAGATTGATTGTTGCCTATCATGTCAAATTTTATATGGCAGCATGTAAATAATATTATACGCTATACACATAATAACTACTGGAATGG
This sequence comes from Thermoplasmata archaeon, assembly GCA_021845325.1. Next base: position 3,596 of record JAKBRR010000227.1, on the reverse strand, counting down.
CTGGTTCCAAGGAACATGAGAAATTATCCGAGATCGTGTGGAAGAAAAAGCACCCACGACTTCCTCATTGGGAAGAGATTGCCTATTGTGATCAGAAGAGAATCAAAATTAAGTGGAACCAATTCCACAGCTTCTCTTTTCACCCCCTCCCCACTCTGAATTAAGGCTGATCCTCAATTCATTTCATGTAGGTTAAATCTTCTATAGCAATCAGGATTAAAAGTATTGAGCCTGTTTAATTATCACTCGGTACCCAAGAATCCCAACTACGGACATGTTCGGAGATAGGTATTAATATTCATTTCTCTTTTTTTTTATATGGAAAATTCCGCAGTTAATGACAAACTAGAGCAAAGTCAAGTTAGTATATGGAGAGCGTCATTTTATGCATTGGCCACTATACTCCCATTTGGAGTTTTTGGATTTGCAGCTATAGGTGTAATTACTTATACCCCGTTTGCGGTTGAGGCATTTGTGGCAGGGTTTTTGGTAACTCTTGTCTCCGTAGGAATTGCAATTCCATTTAGCAGAAAAATTTCTAATTCAAGTGGGTGGGCGGCCTATTCTGCAGCCGGCTTGGGAAAACAAATAGGATATCTTACCGGTTGGGCATATGCAGGTGGTTATACTGTGAGTACGGGTGCATTGGCCGCAACTACAGGTTTTTTGAGTTCAGTATTTTTGTTATATTTTGCAAAAATAAATTTGCCATTATACATAATCTATTTAATTGATGTATCAGTGATAATAATAAGTTACATTGCAGTTGTCTCTCATGTAAAAACTATGACTTTAGTTGGTTCAATTATTGGCATGGTGGAAGTAATATCAGCTATAGTTATAGCGGTTGGTATAATAATTGCCTTGGGCGGTCATAACACTGTACAACCTTTTCTATTCCCAAGCATTAGCGCGCTACCAACATTTTTTGTGGGTTTCATAGTGGGAGCTTTGGGAAGTTATTCAGGATATGGAACAATATTAACGCTTTCGGAAGAAGCTAAGCTTCCAAAGAAAAATATAAAGAAAGCTCTTTTATTAACTGTTTCAATTGCTGCCGTAGTTTTTGTGTTGGGTAGCTATTCTATAGTAGCAGGGTGGGGATTTAGCAATCTTTCATCCCTTGTTTCACTAACCGCTCCAGGTTATACCGTTATAGGAACATATCTAGGAACTCCTGTAGCAATTTACGCTTTGATATTACTTGTTTTTGCTGACTATGGGACTTCGATAGGTTTGATGGGGGCGTCATCACGAGTTTATTATGCACTCGGGAGAGAAAAGGTAATAAGCCCATGGTTCGCCAAATTGAATAAGAATGATGTTCCAAGAAATGCTTCCTTGCTCATAGCTTTAGTTGGAGGAATTCTTGCAGTAGGTTTAACCGAAATTTTTGTATTAATATATGGCAAAGTAGAAGGGGTATTCTATGGCGTTGCCGTCCTTGGATTGTTTGGTACATTTGTATTCATATTCTATCATATTACCACTTCTATTTCTATGCCTTTATTTTTTAAGAGAATTCAAAGTTTTAAAATCTACCATCTGTTAATGCCGGTCATAGCTGTTATTGCATTCATGGTCATTCTTTATTATTCATTAGTGGGGATAACTATGCCATTATTGATTATGCCAATAGCGGTTGTAATATGGTTGGTGCTGGGAATATTTGTAATAAAGAGGGCAATTAAAAAATACCATATTAAAGAATTTAAACTTGACTACACAAGTCCCGGAGATGAAAAACCGTGATATTTGAAACTTACATTGTACACAACATAAATGGATTCGAATTAGATTATGAGAGGAGTGGAAATCAGAAATGAAGTTTGAGATTGGAGAATGGATTCACAATCATCAATACATATATGACCTATCACAAAGTGGGATGTATGGTAGAATTGCTCTAAACAAATATTTCCAGCTAAAGTCTCTAGTAAATGAAGACGATTTAAAAGGAATAATTGCCAACATAAATAATTGTGGTACTGACCAGATTGTAATAACTCATGGTGCCACTGAGGCAATTTTTACTACATTATATCACATACACTCATCCGGAGTAAGCAGATTTCGAACAAATTTTCCGGAATATGAACCATTATACAAAGTTCCTCCCTTTATTGGGTTATCACTTGGAGATAGAGGACTTTTTGTATGTAGTAATCCTAACAATCCCACTGGAGTCCTTCATAATCTACCCAAAGATTATGAGTACTACCTTATAGATGAAACTTTTCTGGAATTTTCAAAAAATTTGGATTCAATGCATTACCCATCTAACACCTATAGAATAAACACTTTCACGAAATTTTATGGTGGAGACGATCTCAGGGTTGGTTATATAATTGCTCCCGATAAAGAAAGCGCTTTACAGTTAGGGTTATTGCGAGGTATTTTCACAGAATATGTTTCTAGGTATAATATTTCAGTAGCCTATCAAATTCTGAAGGACCATGAAACTCTTGTTCCATATATACGGGAGATTCAACAGAAAAACTTTAATTACCTAAATAACTTAAAAGGTAAATTAAACTTCTATAATGGCATAACTCCAAGTCTTGGGACAGTTTCATATTTGGATTATTCCCAATATACAGACAGTGATTCCCTAAGATTGGCAGAAGACATAGCGAAACATTCAATATCAGTAGTTCCTGCTAAGTTTTTTAATCATGAAGGAACCTATCTCAGAATTTGCTATTCAAGGAGCAACTTTAAAGAGTCGTATTTGCAGTTAATGGAATACTTTGATTCTACACTCTCCGCATGTGTTGAGAGCTAACACTTAATTTTCCTGTTTCACCAATTTCATGTCACTTTTCATGACAGCATGCCCGCAGAACATGATGATTTGTGGTATCTCATGCTACAGGAATCATCCATTTTCATACTGACAGTACAGATGTTGTCATACGTATTCCCCGGACAGTCTTTCCAATGGAGTGATCAAATATCCATCCTGCAGCCTCTATGTTCTTTCCAGTCTTTTCCACAAGTGTATCGTCCATTGCAAGTATTCCGTCTTTCTCTATGGTGTTGATAAGGATGGCGTTTACACATGAGAGGTTTTCATTTATTCTAACGTATATTTCACGGTCTCTTTGTCCAAGTATATTTGTGGACTCAGCGAGATTTACACGCTCTTTGCCACCATCATCGTAAGTATATGATCCAGATGCTTCGACGATTCTTAGGCTCATCAATGCAGGTAATATCATTCACTTTAAATCTTATCACCAAGAACACTGCACACAGACTTCCAGTAAAATGCTATTCAGATCAACGGACTGATTTTGTTAATCAGTGCAGGAAAAATTGAACTTCATTGAAAGAAAAAACATACTCATTTCGAATTATGAAAAAGGGAGGTTAAGGGTTCGCAGCTTAGGAATACTATTGGGGTTTTAGCCAATTAAGCACCAGATCCTGCAAAAAACAATAGTAACTCAGTGGAATCAGGAGGGGTATATTACTCCGAACTTGACCAAGGAGCAGAATTTTAGAACGCTGTAAGATGGATTTACTTTCTTTCATGTTTTCTCGATCCTGATAGCAGTAACCTTGTATTCTGGAGTATTCTGTTTAGCGTCCCT
>JAKBRR010000226.1 GCA_021845325.1 Thermoplasmata archaeon | reverse complement strand
CACTTATATTACAGATGGAGGTAAAAAATTAGAAATGAATTTGGATAATAATCTGGATCTTGCTCGTCTAATCCTTGAAAACAACCAAAAAGTTTTATCGAAAGCATTTTTTTCAGGAGGAGAGCACAATACATTTCCAATTGACTTTGGTTCAATGATACCATTAACATTCTTTAATAAAAAACCTACCTTAATCATTGGACAGACAAGATCGTGGGATCTGCAGGGATTGTATGATTTTGGCAGGAATATTCACAGGGTAATTTCAACTGCAGACAGTAAATACTCAATAATATTCAGCGCAGATCAGGCACATACCCATAGCCCAATGGGTCCATATGGCTTTTCTGATGATGCAAAAATATATGATCAGATTGTTAAAGAAGCCGTAATAAGTGGAAGGTTCGATTCCATATATGGAATGAAAAGAGATTTCATTGAGTCTGCTAAACCGGATAGTTTTTGGATTATGGTAGTGTTGGGAGGTTTTCTCTCTGCGTCAGGGATGAAACTGAGCCTTAAATATTATTATGTGGAAAAGTACTTTGGCATGCTTTTTGCCTGCAATGGAGATGCGTAAAAAATTTAAAGGCTGATTGTATAAGCAATTATGTCAGGTCACCTTAAAATATACTTAATCTTAACATTAGCAGGGCTGCTACCCGCATTAATGTCATTGGCTTATGTTTTAAACCCCATTTAAATATATTATAGAAATCAGTGATCTTATGACCTACAGAAAAGAGATAGATTCTATTATTGATCAGCTTTCATTTAATGAGAAATTCAATGTGAACATTGACGATTATGATAACATTTTGATAGAGGGTATGGGAGGTTCAGGGATTGCAGGTTTTTTGTTCAGCGAAATTTATTCAAAAAAACCCGTCATCGTTCTGAATACATATACCTGCCCCGATTTTGTCAGTAAAAAAACACTCTTCATCGCAATAAGCTATTCAGGAAATACAGAAGAAACAATTACATGTGCCAATGAGGCCAGGAAAAAAGGGGCTAAGATTCTGTCAATAACATCGGGTGGAAAACTTTCAGAGATTTCCGATCAGACAGTTATAATTCCTGCCGGATATCAACCCAGATCCTCACTGGGATTTCTTTTAATGCCCATAATAAATACCATATCCCCAGACCTCAGGAACCAAATAGACGAAATTAAAAATAATATTGCGGAAATTAAGAAAAATGAAGATGACCTGATTTCAATTTCTAAAAGAATATTTGAGTCTGGAAAGGTACCATATTTTATATCATGGAATCCAACATCAAGCGTTGCATACCGTTGTAAAACACAATTTAATGAGAACTCCAAGATGCTGGCAAACGCAGGGTACCTGTCAGAAATAAACCACAATGAACTGGTTCCCATGGGAATGAATCATGAAATGGATCCGTTTATTTACATTGCCTTCAAAAATAGCTTTTCGAAAAGAAATGATAAAAGACTGGAAATCACAAAGAAACTTTCATCAAGGGATTTTACAATAATAGAATTGAAAGGAAAGAGCATTTTTTCCCAGATAATGTATGGTGTTTATTTTGGAGATGTATTGAGTTATCACGTTGCCCTGTTAAGGAAAGTTGAAGCAAGAGATGTCTCAATTATTGAGAGATTGAAGCTGGAACTTTCTTCGTGATGGAATCAATCCGGCTTCCACCTGGTGGCAGGATCGACGCGATCTCGTCCCTTTCTCTTCCCAGAATTTCAGAGATCTCCTTTGCTATTTTTTCCCTTTTGGTTTCTCCTGGCGACAGGAATATTAAATCTCTTTCATTCTTTATCTCTGTGACGTGAGGGCAAATCATTGGCAATTCTGTATTCTCAAAGATTACTGTTGAAATTTTAAGTTTCAGAGGGAGGTTAAACAGATAATTGCGCTTACCTTTTACTATCCATGAACCTTTTCTGACAAATTCACCGGATTCTGGAGTTTTGCTAACCTGAAGTGGCGTTACCCAATATGCTGAACCTGACGCGAGGTTATTAGACCATGCCCTGGAATTTGAAACTGCAAATTGCGCTGCTTCCAGTATATCTTTTTCCAGGTCTGTGTTTTCTTTCTCAACCTTAAGAATTGTGCTGGGGGCACCATACAAATCAGCATGTATATAGATATCCTTTTCAGACATGTGTTTTTTTACAACCTTCTCGTTTCCATTAACATCCTTGCCTGCAACAACAAGATTCCCGCTACTGGTTATAAACCAGTGATATGATTCAAACCACTTCTTTGGCCGGTCCTTTTTCTTTCTCCCGTTTTCTTCCAGTTTAACTTTGGAGGTATCAATAATGGCTTTTCTCGCCCCTTCTGCTTTTAGAATATAATCTTTTGACTTGTTAAAGTAATCGTTGGCATTTTCTCCTGCAGTTCGATTAAGTGAGAGCTGAATCTCTTTTTCATCCTTCTTTATGGTTAAGAGTTTTTTTGAAAAGTCAATGTCAAGTATTGTTATTCCAGGTATTATAACTCCACCTTTTGAGAGTGATTTGTGATTCGCATTAACTATCCTGAGAATTCTTTCAAATTCTGGGAGATTGGAAATGATAATTTGACCCAGTTCCTTGAGGTTGACCGACAGTTCCATGTATTGCTGAACAGTTTTTGTTTGATTTGCAATCCTTCTTTCAATCTGTGAAATTTGTGGGTCTATCTCCTTAAGTTTTCCCATCTGAAAAGCAAGACCCTCGTTAAAGTCTTCGAAAATCCTTGGTGTTTCACTTAGGGATGTGAGTCTGACAGGAGATAGCATGTTATCGGTATTATAATAAAATCCTTTGTTCAGAGATGTTTCGTCTAGAAGCTTGTTTATTTCACTGATTATTGCTGGAACCATGTCGAGAGAATCTTTAGACGGCTTGTCCTTATCTATACCGAGCCTGAATGCAATCTCCTCAGCATACTCCCCTCCAAGGTTCATTCTGGTTGCCATTGTCTGGACCAGTGATCCTTTACTATGTTCAAAAATAGATTCCAAAGCACTTAAGTCAGATGATAATGGATCAATAAGAGAAGGCGGGATATACTTTTCACCTTTGAGGATTTTCCTGTTTTTCCATTCCCTGGGACTAAATGCATAAGTGATAAGCCCGTTTTCAACTATAATCAAATTTCCATCCCTGAATAATTCAAAAATAATCTCCATTCCTGAATACAATGTTATTTTACAAACACGGTCAAAATTAATCTGTTCAATGGATCTTATTTTTTGTTCTGACAGATTTTTTCTCAGAAACATGGCAAAAGATGATGATTCTTCGGGTCTGTCAGGATCCATAAATGCTATTCCTGCAGATAGTTTGATGTGAAATGGGTATTTTCCATGGTCGGATGAGTATATTATGAATGTGAATTCGTCCTTTCCTGTCTGATAAATTTTCTTTATAAATGCACCAGAAAAACGATCTCCGTAAAGTTTTACAAATGCATAGAAATCAATTGAAGATTGCTTATCTTTCATGTGGAACACAACATGACTTAATATATAAAAAATACATCTAAGTGAGATAATCTTAGAATGTTTATATGTTCACCGCCAGTAAATGAAAACAGTGAATTTGATGAATTTATCAGAACAATGGCTTCTGAACTGTCGCTAACTTTTCTTTCTGAATGTGAGGGAAACGATGTTATTTTTTGCCTTCATGGTAAAATCGTCCAGCAATTCTTAAAATATATAGTGGAGAATAATTTAAAGCCTGAAGCAGTATTTCTCTTCTCTCCATCTTATTCAGATAAGGAGTTCAGAGACTTCTACAGAATTGCATTTCCGGTACTGATTATCTCCAACAGGAACAGGATTGAAGAATTGAGGAATGGATGGGTATACCATGACAACATAGCCGATTCAAAAATGGAAAATGTTTCAGGCGATGATGCAAATTTATGGGTCAGCAGGAAAT
>JAKBRR010000225.1 GCA_021845325.1 Thermoplasmata archaeon | reverse complement strand
CTCTGAAATCATTTTCACTTAAACTCCCGTCAGCATCTACGTATCCAATATAGCTAAAATTAGATAATAAAAATCCTTTTTTTACAGCTCCTCCTTTCCCCATTCTAGATTTCGATTGGTAATATGACAAATTTTTAATTCCATTTAATTTCGCCTCTGTGCCATCATTGCCATCAATAAGTACCAAGATCTCATATTTTAAGCCGGTTGATTCAAGGATAGGAATATACTTATTCAAACTCTGACTAATTCTTTCTCTTTCATGATACGCGGGGATGACAAGAGAAATACCTTCATCAAAAAGCTTAGTTCCTTTAGAATTTCCCTCGTTTTCCATAGTAATTTCATGGTTATCCGTCCACTGTATTTAAATATTCATTACAAGTAAAAGAATTTATTCGTTGATTTAAATATATATCAAGTGAAGAAATAAAATCCTTTCTCTAATATATGAAAATTAATAAGAACCTTACCGTCCAACATAAATTATTCTGCTACCCTCTAACTCAAATTTGAACTCCTCTCTTCTAAGTTCTGGAAGCTTTTCTCTAATCGTATCCTGAACAACGGGATCGGCCATAAATAATAAAAATCCACCACCTCCAGCACCTATCAATTTTCCACCAAGTGCACCCGAATCTATTGCAGCGTTATACCAATTATCGATTTTATCATTACTTATGCCATTAGCCAAAGATTTCTTTAGGATCCAGTTTTCATGAATAATTCTACCTACTGATTTGTAGTCCCCATTATTAAGGCTTATAAATGCCTCATCCGCCTTTCTTACCATACCTTCATAATTTGTAATGTTCCTTTGAACCATTTCTTTTTGACTCTGATGAATAGTTCCGGAACTTCTCTGTATACCGGTGTAAAGAAGAATGAGGGAATCCTCAAACTCTTTCATTCTCCTAGAATCCATAATGACTGGATCAACCTCAACTCTTTCGTCTGAATAAAAATTCATCTTCTGTATGCCGCCATATGCTGCCATGTACTGATCCTGCTTCCCTCCTGGTTCATGAAGTATATCTCTTTCAATCTTCACGGCCTCTTCTGCCAGTTCCTTGGGAGAAACATATTCCCCATTCCAAGCATGTAATGCATTTAGCAATCCTACGATAAAGGTACTGCTTGAGCCGAGACCTGTTCCACCTGAAGGTATATCAGATATGCTCAGTATCTCTATCCCCCCTTCTATTCCTAGCATCTTTAAAGCTTCTCTCACAGATGGATGCTCAATTTTCTCAACGGAATCAACGATCTCTGTCTTGGAATAGCTTACTCTTATGTTTGAATCAAATTTTTTATTAACAATTACATAGATATATTTGTTGATAGCAGCTGAAAGAACAGATCCACGCCCATAGTTGGAATAATATTCCTTGATATCACTACCACCCCCTACAAATGTTATCCTCAGAGGAGTCTTGGATATGAACATCCTGTCTCGCATAGAATCACTTTGTAATCAGTTTGATTCCCTCTTCAAGACTTATTTTAGGTGTGTAAGCTAACTTGTTTTTGAGATTTGTGGTATCAGCAAGTGTTTCCATTACATAATTGCTGAATGGCATTTTTATGAATGTTGCCTTTACATCTGTACCCAGCTGCTTGTTCAACATTACCAACATTTCGTTGAGGCTGTAATTCTTGCCAGTTCCACCGTTGATTATATTGAATCCTTTGAGCTGAGACGCCCTTACGAGTATTTCAGCCAAGTCACTTACGTGAATAAAATCCCTTCTCTGTGTCCCGTCACCATAAATGACAGGAGATTCCTTATTCTTAATGTTCCAATAGAATTGCGTAACAAGATTTGCATAGTTCTTCTTCGCTTCCTCATGAGGACCATAAACTGAAAAGAATCTTATCGCTTGGACATCTACATTTTCAAGCTTTGCATAAAGCTCAGATATCCTCTCAGCTGCAATTCTGGCTTCCGTGTAATAATCGGTAACATTTGGTATGACATCTTCTTTATGAGGTGGTTCAATACCATTATATATGGATGAAGTAGATGCAAAAACAACCTTAGATTTATTTTTCTTTGCATATTCCAGCACTGCTATCATACCACTCATGACCTCAGAAACGAGGAAAGGATCCTTCCTGTACATTGGTGAAGCAGAATAAATGCCCATGTGAAAAATATAGTCTGCATTAAAATCAAGCTTCAATATGTCTTTTACATCCATATCCTTTAATGTTACTTTGTTGTTTTCTAGTAACAATTCAATATTTTTCCTATCTCCTGTGTGAAAATTATCAATTACGAGTACATCATTCTTTTCTGCCAGTTTATCAACAAGATTGCTTCCTATGAAGCCAGTACCACCTGTAATGATGATTTTTTTACCTTCTATATCTGCCATGGCAAGAAAATGCTTAATACTATATAAATTTCCTACGGTAAAAAAGATAAATATTCAAATAGATAACTTAATGATTGTTAAAACAGATTCGATGAATACACTCACATTCCCGTTGTAATTTTGATTGTAATAATGATTATTATATGCAATTTTTAAATATTATCCTCAACAATTTTAGAAATTAGATGCCCAATCGCTATGGTACTTTCCTGTATGAACGAAGTTCTATCACTGCCAATCATGATCAGATTGCTATCCTTTATCAGTTCCTTCATCCTGCCACCCCTGCTTCCTGTTATTCCAAAGACTTCACATCCAACATCATTTGCCTTTTCCACAGCAACAACTACATTCCTTGAATTGCCGCTTGTGCTCAAAGCTATAACAAGATCGCCCTTCTTTGCAAAGGCTTCCATCTGTCTTGAAAACACATTATCATAGGAATAGTCATTTCCAATTGCTGTGACTGCTGAGCTGTTTCCATGAAGAATGATTGCAGGTAATGGTTTCCTCTCTTTTTCAAATCTCCCTACAAACTCTGCTGCAATGTGCTGAGCGTCTGCTGCACTGCCACCATTTCCGAATATGATGAGTTTATTTCCTCTTTTAAATGCAATGGACATTGATTCTCCTAAAAATGAGATCTTGTATATATCAAGTGAATTCCTGATTCGTGATCCTTCTTCAAGATAATCCTTAATCTGCTGTGTATTCATAACTGGAAAAATCACACTATCTTATTATTGTTTCTTTATCTTTGGTGAAATGTTGTTTAGATTTAAATATTTCAACACAATACGAAATCGAAAAACTAAATGCAAAAAAGGGCACTTTTTATTGATAGGGATGGTACCATCAACAAAGACTGCCCGTACTGTCATGATCCAAAAGACCTGATCATTTACGATGATGCAGTTGAAATTATGAAGGAATATAAAAATAAAGGATATTTAATCATAATCATAACGAATCAATCTGGAATTAACAGGGGTTACTTTTCAAATCAGGAATTTCATATTTTTCATGACGAATTGTTAAAAAGATTGGAAATAAGAGGCGTTCTCATTGATAAGACCTATTACTGTCCTCACAGACCAGATGAGAACTGCAGATGCAGGAAGCCAAGGTTGGGCATGATCGAAGAAGCCATAAAAGATTTTGATATTGATCTCAAAAATTCTATTATTATAGGAGACAGGGATGATATGGAGGGAGAAATGGCCAGGCAACTTGGGATTGAATACAAAATCCTAAATAGATAGTGATAAAAAATTCAAGTTCCTCTCAGGTTATGTTCTAAGTTTAAAAAAATCTCCATTTTTTCATTGATTTTTAAATTAATAAGATGTTTAGAAAGCTCCTATATCTTATTAATGGCGTCATTCCAAGAATCGGCTATAATATCCCAGTTTAACCCTTGGGCCATTTCTCTTGAACATTTTGATAAATACTCTTCATTTATAATAGTATACATTATTCTTTCTTTGAACTCATAGAGGTGATTCACGAGGAATCCATTACAGTTATCTTTAACTAGTTCAGACA
>JAKBRR010000224.1 GCA_021845325.1 Thermoplasmata archaeon | reverse complement strand
AGAACAAACATTGCCCAGGAGAACAGAATAAGAGAGGTCTTAGAAAAGATACCCAACATAATGATCCTGAAGGATGAGGCACATCATATATACAATTACGAGAAGAGATGGAAGCAAATATTGATAGATCTCCATAAAGCTCTTGAATCGAGGTATGGCAAAGGCTTTAACATGGAGCTCGATTTTTCGGCTACGCCCAGAGGTGAGAACGGTGCTTTATTCAAATGGCTTATAGTTGATTTTACGCTTAAAGAAGCAATAGAGATGAACATAGTAAAGAGGCCTCTGAAGGGCATGGTTCAAAATGCAACTGAAATTACGTCCACAAATGTTGTTGAGAGATATAGGGCATGGATAGAGGCCGGTATAAAGAGGTGGCAGGAGTACAAAGACACACTGACAAAGCTAAATAAGAAGCCGATATTATTTTTTCAATGCCCGGACAACAAGCAGGCCGATCAGTTGGAGAAATATCTTGACACACTACCCCAGCTCTCAGGCAAGGTTCTATTAATACATACTGATAGCACAGGAGAAGTAGCGAAATCTGACATTGAAGAGGCAAGGAAGTTTGCACAGACCGTTGACAGCGATAAAAACACCTACGAGGCTATAGTAAGTACGATGATGCTTAACGAAGGGTGGGACGTGCGCAATGTAAATGTCATAGTTGGTCTGAGATCGTACACATCTGAAAGAAATGTTCTTCCTGAACAGGTTATTGGAAGAGGGTTAAGAAAGATGTTTCCAGACGAGAATGCAAGTGTAAATGATTTCGTAAACGTCTTAGAAGTTATAGGGCCATTCGGACTTATGCAGATCATAGAAGAGCTGGAAAAGGACGAAAATATATCGTTTGGAACCACGAACCTTGGAAATCCAGTCAATATAACAACAATATTCGTTGATATGGATAAAAAAGAATTCGATATAGAAATTCCCATTCTAACTCCAGCTATAGTGGTCAGGGAATTCGATATAAATGAAGGCACTATAGAGAAGATCCCGCCTCTTTCCATAAAATTGGAAAATAAGGTTTTCAAAACAACCTATCGGGCTATAGATATGATCACTGGGGCAGTGCAAGTTGAGAGAAACTGGGATCTACCTGTACCACAGGATGTGAAGAGCGTAATCGCATATTACACTGGACGTATACTCAATGAACTCAATCTCTCCAACATGTTCGCTGATCTATATCCAATTGTTAAGGACTACATACAAAGAAAACTGTTCGATCAGGAAGTTAGTTTAGAAGACCCCAGGGTTCTGTTCCATATCAGCGAGCCGGAAGTTGAGGATAGAATTATAAATACTTTTGTAGAGAATCTCAAGGATCTTGCATTTACTGAGAGAGAAGCGAGTAAATTTGACAGAATAATGATCTCAGAAACACAGCCCTTTGTTTGGACGAGGAAAGTTTATCAGGCTAACAAGTGCGTTTTCAATTATGTTCCTTGCGATAACGACCTTGAGTTTAATTTCTCTCGCTTTTTAGATTCTGCATACGATGTTAAAGCATTTTCGAAGAATGCACCTAAGGTTGGATTTCTCGTGGAATACAGAGACTCAAATGGAGATCTAAGGCATTACCGCCCAGACTTCATAGTGAAGATTGAAGACAAGTACGTTATTGCGGAGACTAAAGGTGAAGAAGACGTAGACGTGGAGTTCAAAGACAAGAGGGCTATAATGTGGTGCGAAGACGCAGAGAGAGTTACGGGAGATAAATGGGTTTATGTTAGAGTGAATGAAGAAGAATTTTACAAATACCACTTTGACAGTTTCGAAAAGATGGTTCAGTTCTTTACACCTGAAGATCCAAAAAGTGCATGACTATAGTAGATCAGGATGTCTCCGGCTCAAATTCACCCCGTCTTGCTTCGCAATCAACTCCTCTTTTGATTTCCGGCTTTCTCCAGGCAACTTATTCTTTCGTGCAGAATTAAATACGTATAAAATTAAAACGCTATCCCATTTACTCTAATTAGAAATACGCTGGGGGCACTATATTCCTTTATGAACTTTCCAAGCTCTCCATTGTAAACTATTGTAACATTCTGCAAGACCAAATCCGTTCCTGCGGGTATAACCAAGCTTGTCTGAAGATTAAATGGAAGTGCGTTCCTTGGCATTTTATTCTGGAATCTCACATCATAGAAATAGAGTCTAGATCCTTGTGGAATCTCAAAGAAAGGCCTTACATCTCCATATAATAGGAAAGAGCCGTTTCCAAACACATTAAGGATCTTGTTTGATTTCCTTAATTCCAGAGTTTGTTTTTCTTTTCTCTCTAATATCTTCTTTTTAACAAAATTGTATACTCTCTCGATTCCAAAACCCCACAAAGGCCCTGCATCCTTGACAATTTCGACAACCTCCTTGAAGAAAGCCTCATTTATTGGTGGACGATCCACGGAATACCTGTAATCAAACTCCTGCACATACCTTAAACTGCACTTGTTTGCTAAATTTGTAATTGAAGGTGTAACTGGCATTTATGTATAACACGATTCCAGATATAAGCAATTCTCATGTCGATATACGCTTAAAAGTTTAATCGAATCCCGTCAGTTACATCACCATCAATTAATCTGTTATAGTAGATTACAGAAATAGGGAAATAAAGGTATTCCAACACATTTACAACAGATCATCTTAATTCAGATTCCTTTCATTCTGGATCCTATCAATTAACTTAACATAATACAGATCACAGAAAATCTGTAAGAAACCCAATAAATTACTAAAGAAATTGAAATTATCCTTTGTTAACTGCATATATAATATAATATGCAGTTAACCCTTATTTTTTTAATGCAGAACCCGTAAATCACTACTTGCAAATAGCTATTTTTCGGTTTCAGTAAAACTGCGTAAAATACCTATTCCCCATAACATAAAATTTTAAAATACGGGTTCTGCGAACGATCAGGTAATAAAAATGTAGTAAATTACTATTTCCACAGTGATCATAATTCTAATGAATCTGGATACCTTTCAACATCATCTGCTTTGGTTTTTCCCGTATATGATATCAAAATATCACCATTCTTAAGTTTCTGAACATTCTTTTTTAATACTGTTTTTTGTTTTTCCACTTGTGTTCTTTCAGGAATCCTGGAAATCAGATCGTTGTAACTACCACCATCTACATAGTTCCAATCTGGGTTTTGTTCCTTAAGGAAATCAAAAACCTTAGTTACCTTAGTTCCTGTTTCGCTTTCATCCTTAACCACAAATAGCACGTGATCCTTTGATCCACGCAGGATTCTTGCAATAATCTGCACCGTATCATTAAGGTTATTTCTAGTATGTTCATCCCCGTAGAAACTACCATTTTCCTTTATCACAGAACGGTAAATATAAGATTCCAAAATAACAGCATCGAATAGCTTAGAAAGATCATCCAAACCCCTCGATCCTATTCCATTGATGTAACTTACAGCGATAACCCCTTTTCCATTCCTTGCATCCCTGATAATTGGATTAAATGATTCCGTAGTTAAAATTTCTCCTGTACCGTATTTTTCAACGAAATTTTTAGCACCATTTCCCGAATTTGCTATAACAAAAACATTATAGTTTCTTAACCTGGATAATATTTCTGGTATCATTTCCTTTTCAATAAAACTTACATGCTTGTGTTCAGAATTGGGATCCACAGTGGATCTCACTAATCTAAAATCCACAAAATCATCAGGATCAGCGGTTGCAGAAATCCATAATATCCTATTATACTGGTTCACTACATCCATAAATTTGGATGCGTTTGTTAAATAAATTTCCAAAGAAAACCACTTATCTGAAATTTTTGATTTTTTTACATGAAATTCTGGTTCAATCAGTGCATTAACAAAATCTTCGATTTGATAATCAATAGCGCTTGAAATAGCATAATTAGTTTCTTTTTCTATCTGATCA
>JAKBRR010000223.1 GCA_021845325.1 Thermoplasmata archaeon | reverse complement strand
GTAAAAGTAGGGAGATCAGGTTATTGTTTGTTAATTTCATTTTCTATACCCCTCCTTTCCTTCAAACTCAATTAAAACTTTTTTAGAAATCTGTTTACTGGTATCGCAAATTTGAGACAATTCTTTACTATAACTGGATTCTGCGTGTCTAAGATGTACCATAACGCCCTCCTCCTTCACATATTGAACTGCTGGAACGAAGTCGCTATCTCCGGTAACCAGAACTATATGTTGTATTTTATTCTTAAGTGCCAGTTTTATCATATCTATGGCGAGCAAAATATCTACTTGCTTCTGCTGGAATCCTCTGTCGTTTCCCTGAAGTTTTCCGGATCGTATTTCAAAACGGTCTAGAAGATTCAGTGATGTCAGAAAATTTCTATTGCTCTCAAGAGAAACGTCATAAATATACGTCCTGAAACGCTTAGCCTCAATTTCCTGACATAGGTTATTGCTAAATACCTGATAGTCTAGCTGAAACTTGCCATTTCTCCCATTTAAATTGTCAATTACTTCCTTTTGTAGATACGAGTTATCTATCAATACAGCTGCTTTCTCTTCACTCAATATTTTCACATCCTCTCGTTAATTACTCACTCTCTTTACCAAGCAGATACTTTATATTCAGTCTGCCTAATAACATTTGTTTCTCGTATAAGAAATTATGCAGATAGTTCTACTACAAAATTATATCTTGTTCAACCTTTCGAACCAAAACTCTTCCATTTTCCTCGTAAAACCCGACATGTTCCTTTTCTTTCACTTCCAGAATCTTCGTTATTTCCTTTGGCAATGTTATTTTTATCAATGTGCCACGTTTGGATGTTCTTGCTACGGTTATCAACTTGTTTTTGGCATTCATACAGTTAGTGGAATAATGACATGAAATTAAATGCTTTACTTGTTTTTTATTCCCTATCAGTCGGTCTTGCTGCCCAAGACTTCAGGATTTGATAGTAAGAAATTACAGCAATATAAGGGCCTCTTGTGCCGTGTTGGGATTCAACTATTTGAGAAAACAAGAATTACACGGTAATGCAAATTACTATCTTTTCCAAAAGGCAGAAGAAGAATATATCTAATGATTTTGAGCAGAAACTGAGTCTAAAACCCTGAAAGGAGCGTTTGCTAACTCCCATTTTATAATCGAGGTGTACAAATGCGTCGTGGAGAAACAATCAAAGTGGTATGCAAGTCTTAAAGTTTTGCTAAGTAAATTAGAATCGAGATTTTTCGAGTGGGAATTCCCGAAACCTCTAACAAGGATCGATGTAAAAATCTCAACCAAATCATGACCACTACAAATATGGTTAGTAAAGCCATTCAATTGAACCATAAGATTTTCTATTTCTATTTTTAATTTCTTAACATCAATTTTGGAATTCTTAGAATTCGCCTTGACTTCATCAATCAATTTTATAAGATCGACTTTCATTGATCTGAAGTCAATAAAAGCATCATAATTTATTCCTTGAAACTTCAGCTGTAGATTCTTTCTTGTGGGGGAAGAAATTAGTCTAAAGGAACCAATAGGTAATGCGAGTTCCACAATGATATCTTTGAGCCCCTTTTTTATGCTACCTAATTTCGCTGTTGAACCAAATTCAGCAAGAACATTGTCAAAGGCCTTTGAAAAAATAAACATAGTTTCCAGATCGTGAGCGTCAGTCGTAAGTATACTAGAGTTTGGAACTTTGAAATTCTCAACTATCCAAAAGTCGGCATCAACGATTGCCAAAACTCCTTTGAAACCTGCCTTGTCCAGAATGTCAATACTTTTTAACGCATTATCTTTTCCATTTGAAAAGAGGACTTTGCAATTTTTCTTGTCTACTAATCGCTCAAACAAACGAGCGTCTGTACTTCCCTCAACCAGTAGAAATGACCCCTTATGCTGACTTCGCATCATCCTTATTTCGTTAGCGATTAAATTAGGATTCCGGTATTTGTCCATCCTCGGGCCCCCTTAACTCAACAGTTAAATCCCATCTGTTTTGAATTATCTGAGGTGAATGTGTAGCTATTAGAACATCAAAATGAGAAAGTTTTGTGATCTCATCCAGATCTTGCAAGAATTGTTGTTGCCAATAAATATGCAGGGATAATTCAGGTTCATCTATAAGAATCAAAGAATTGGGTACGACTATAAAGAGCAACTCGAATAACAGAACCAATTCGTGTTGTTCACCCGATGACAGTTTGTCCGGGGACAGTGTCTGCCCATCGGTTGTTTGAAATGTAAATCCCACGTTGCTATTAATAAACATTTGCTTGTGAAGGAATTTATCATTTATCAATTTCAAAAAGAGGTATATCTTATCTGTCAAGTTATCAAAAACCCGTAATTTTTCCTCAACATCGTTTATATACACCGATAGGACGTTTTTGTTTGTCCCATCAATTTTCTTTAATGACCCGAAGTTTAACTGCTCTTCCTTATTCAAGAGTCCTGTACTAATAAGTTGCTCTCTTTTTAATTCTAAGTCTTTTAATTTTTTACTTAGTTCTTGAATTGTCAAATCAGATTGTAGATGATTTTCCAAAAGCCTAAAGGGAAATGTCCTATCTCGAGATTGTGATAATGACCCATATTCAGCAAGTTTCTTTTGAATGGAATGAGCAAGTACGCTTGAATACTCCATAACTGCAGGTATATTTCTTGATCTTTCGTCATAACCGCGTCGAAGTCTAGACGGTACTGAATAGCTTGACAGTCTCTCTGTCTGTATAAATGTAACGTGAATTTCATCCTTAATTTTCCTCAACCAGTCAGGTTCTTCCTTCGTCTTTTGATTATGGGTGAATGAAATGGGTAACCTATCTCTGAACCGTTCAACAACATCTTCGATGGAAAGTAATTTATTTAAGGGCTGAAAGAGCCACTGTTGAGGACCTACTCTCTCAAGTTCCGGTATTACTTCTTCAATCAATTCTGGGGGAAACACTTCTCCAAACCGGGTTATTCTTGGTATAGTGTGTTCTACTGTTTTTTCTGTTCGCTTATCTCGCTTAGTATACCTCAGTACTAAGGCCTCAGCGTTCTTTCTTTCCTCACTTGTTTTACCCGCTAAGTTAAATTCTTTTGTCAACGATAGTAAGTTACCATCGTCGAATTCCAGCGTTAACTTCTCAAATGGGATGGATCTAAGAATACTATATTTTGATGAAAAAAGAGCGTATATCATTGTTAAGATCATAGTCTTTCCGTACCCATTTGGCCCGTGAATTATTTTAACATGTTCACCACCGTCGTTTAGTGATATTTCATGATCAAATATCCCAAACAATTTCGAAACGTTGATTTTTATTATTCTCATTCTTGCCTCATCCTCATAAGTTCAATTAGACACATTATTGGTTCAACTGAATTAACATTGAAAGGAAATATTTTAACTTACCGATAGTTAATTATTTTAGTCTTCCATTATAATATTAATCAAGTTTCGACCCATAAATTACCCGAGAAACTTCTCTATTCCACGCCTATAAATCACCTTTCCACACTCTTAAACTCTAACTCCAGTTATTTTGCATAATAGGTATTCCAGGAGCCCTAATTATTTCCCCAGATTCTTTCGGGATTTTAGATACATTCCATTCTTCACCGATCTTGCGTATGTCATGCTTTCTCAGCAGGTTGTATATCCTGTAATGCATTATCAGTGATAGGAAATTGACTCCCTTTCATGAAATAATCTATAAGCTTTGGCTCCTCCTTAATGGTATTATGAAGAATGTTTTCATGGTATCAAGAGTCTGGATATTCTTCAGGGAATAGAAGGCAACGGCAGCCAGGGCGGGAGCCCCAAAGTTCCATGCACACAGTGCAAGGCATTACTGCGCAACCGCATTATTGCGGGCTGGTGTGGATATCAGGAGGGTTCAAACCTATCTGGGCCACAGGTCGTTAAAGTCCACGCAGAGG
>JAKBRR010000222.1 GCA_021845325.1 Thermoplasmata archaeon | reverse complement strand
TTATGTGTCGACGGGCTTAATATTATGAACAGAGAAAAAGCAACAAGTACCGTTACCTCTATTATTCCCCCAATCAGTGTGTAATACAGGGATGGTTTCAAACCGAAATAGAGCAGTGTGAAAATCAAGACAAGCGGTATAAAAGCAAGTGGTATCCATCCGTACGGGTTCGATGCCAGTTGGGGTATGAGAGGCCACGTGACCCCTGCAAAGAAAAGAGTTGAGAATCCTACGAGGGCGCCTAGAACATTGGTGTAATAAAGGAGTGCCCCAAACCCACCCAATCTACCGCCTAAACCTGCGGAGATGTATGAATAATAGCCCCCCGCATGGCTGATTTTTTTAGCGAAAGAATAGTTCATATACATAGCCGAGGCAACTCCCAGCGTAGCAAGAATGAATGTTAAGGGTACTGATGCCCCTACAAATCCAGCCTCAATAACGAAGAATGACGCTGCCGTAGCAGCAGGTGCAACATAGGCCAACCCCTGAAAAATTCCTGTAAATAATCCTCCACTGTCTTTTTTTAGATACTTGACAGACGACATATGGATATTATGTGCATTGATGTATATAAGAATTTTTTCAGATGCGTTATAACTTTAATTTGAGGAAATATAATTCCCAAATATTTTTAAAAGAATTAACAATTTTCCAAAATGATTAAATAGGAACTTATAATTGAACCGAGAAATTATATGGATCTTATAGATTTAAAAATCCTGGATATAATAATAAAAGACAGTGACACCCCTTTGAAGGAAATCGGTAGAATTTGCGGAATTAATTCTCCATCGGCTGTAAGTAAGAGGATTAAGAAGCTGAAAGAAGAGAATGTGATAAAAAAATTTGTGCCAATCATTGATTATTCGAAGTTTGGGCTTAATTTCATTGCAGTGACATTCATTAGGGCGAAATATGGGAAAAGTTATACAGATAAGCTATCCTTGAAATTAAAAAATGTATCAGGTCTTATCACATTATTAGAAATACTTGGAGAAATTGATTTTGTGATGATAACATTTAACAAAGATCAGGAATCCTATAAGGAAAACATGAGATATATGATGTCTCTGGATGAGGTTGAAAGAACCGATACCAGGGTTGTGGTTGACAATTTCATGCTTTGCGATTTTGGCAACATAAATCTTTTTGATTCGCTCACGGAAAAGAAGATATGAGGAAAGACCCGGTGGAAATGTGAACGGTCATCACATACCTGAAATGAGAGATTTGTGAACCTTGTCAGATTTTGATTAGAAGGTTATAATTTACTTTCATAATGAAAGAGAATACCGTTATTCCAAACGGATAAACATATTAATGGAGATTTACTTTATATCACATGAAATATGTAAAAGCAAGTATACTATATGATGGTCAAACGACTCTGCATGATAAATATATTTTATTTGATGATAAAATTACAGCCATAGAAGATAAAAAACCTTCAAACGCTGAATTCCTTGGTGAAGGAATTGTAACTCCTGCATTTATCGATTCTCACAGCCACATTGGTATGGTAAGATCAGGTGAACCTTCAGCTGAAGATGAATCAAATGAACAGATGGAAAACCTTTTTCCTCTAGTAAGGGCCATAGATAGTGTTTATATGGACGATTCTGCGTTCAAAGAATCTGTTGAATGTGGTGTGCTATATTCCACGGTTTTACCTGGGAGTGGTAATACTCTTGGTGGAAGGGCGTCTTTGATTAGAAATTTCAAGTCCAACATAAGTGATGCTTTTGTAATGGATATTGGAATTAAGATGGCGCTTGGTTATAATCCGAGGAGCACAACTGCGTGGAAAGGGACAAGACCTTCAACCAGAATGGGTGCAGCAGCACTTTTAAGACAGAGCCTATACTCAGCACAAAAAGCTCTTAACCTTATGAAGAAAGACATTAAGGATATAGATGAAATAGAACCTCTCACAGAAGTTTTCATTGATATCCTTCAGGGAAAATACAAACTTATGGTTCACACACACAAAGAAGATGATGCAGAATTACTAATCTCACTGAAGAAGGAATTCAACCTGAAGGTCGTTTTGAATCATGGTATGGATCTGCATAACATTGCTGCATTCAACAGAATTAAGGAAAATGGAATTCCAATAGTATATGGACCAATGGACAGTTTAGCATACAAAGTGGAATTGAAGCATGAATCCTGGAGGAATGTAGAATTTTTAATGAAGTCAGGGGTGAAATTTTCAATGATGAGCGATCATCCTGTTATTCTCCAGCGAAATATTTTCCTGACCATGAGACACTTCCTGAGATTTGGTATGGAAAAGGCTGAAGCTATTTCAAAACTTACTTCTGAGGCTGCCGATATTCTCGGAGTTAGCAATCTTGGAAGCATCAAACCAGGCTTTATACCATCAATGGTTTTATGGAATGGAGATCCCTTTTCAATGACATCACACCCTGTGAGGGTCATAGCTGAAGGAAATGTGGTCTATGATGAGTGAACAATTTTCCTCAGTTTCAAATTCCATTCCATGAATTATAGAATGGTAATTCTATTTTTCAGTGGGATCGTCATCCTTTTCCATGAGGAATTTTTCATAATTCCGATCATCCATTTCGATTATGAATGAACCCTGGTAACCGCAATCCAGACACCTGTATGTACCATACACCATTAGAAGAGATCCAATTACATTATCGGATTTACAATACGGACATACCAGATGTTTACCCAACCTTTCACCTTATTCTAGATGGCTTTTCAGTAGCAAAAGCGATTAATGATCATCAATCATAGGGTCTTACTAAACCTCGTCCCGTTAGGAATTCATCAATCCTAGAGCTTCGACCCGTCATCAATCAGATAATGCCAAATGCTATTTTCATGTAATTAATAATTTGCTTATTAATCATTTGTAAAAAAAGTACAGCTAAACAAGTCTCCTCATAAAGTTCATTAAATTAATTGGTTATGCCAAAGAGAGTAAGTGATTCAAATATGAAAAGGTGTCTATATGCATATGAAAATCCATGAAATGCAGGGAATTAGAAGACAAAACTATATGATAAAATTAATTGTTTGGACTTATGGTTATAAACGCGAAGTTTAAACATCAGGCAATTAATAACGTCTAAAGGTGGATGCTGATTGGTAAACGAAGACCGTAACAAGGACCCTCAATCATTTAATAAAACCATAATCCTGATAGGAGGTGTTCCTGGTGTTGGCAAATCAAGTATTTCTGGATATTTAGCCCATAAATTAAATTATGATATTGTTTTGTCTGGAGATTATTTGCGCGAGTTTATCAGACCCTATTTAGGTGAAGAATATAAGATTGCCATGTCCAGCGTTTATGACTCCTGGCAATATTTTGGAGAAAAAACGCATGATAATATCGTTAAGGGCTTCCTTAAACAAACTGAAATTATGAACAGGGGAATTGAAAAAGTTTTTGAACGGGCCAATCAAAACGGTGAAAAAATTATACTTGAAACATTATATTTCTATCCAGATTTTATAAAAAAACTTAGTAATATTGTTTTACCAGTATATCTGTATATTCAGGACGCAGAGGAACATAAAAAACATTTAGAGGAACGATCCAATTTTACTCATCCTAGATCACATGGATCAAGACTGTCTGCTCATCTTTTCGAATACAGAATAATGATGCAAAAATCAATTGAATTCTCTAATGAGCATAACATTAAGACTTTTGATATGACAGATTACCTTGGATCAAGGGATAAAATTTTAGAATACATCAGAGGCGAAGTTTGAGTGAATTATGATGAAATAAGGATGAAAGGAGAGGGAATAAGAAATTCTCTTATGGAAGAAGGAATCTATGAAGAGATCACCTATGAGTCACCACAGGTCGAAGATGGAAGAGTGACAACAACCACTGCTTACCCCATCAAAGCCTTTGAGAAATTTTTAGGTTTTTATAATAACACC
>JAKBRR010000221.1 GCA_021845325.1 Thermoplasmata archaeon | reverse complement strand
TTATGCCACTCATTCTGGTGTTAGTTGTTATACCTGCTATGACAATGTTCCCAAATTCCTCGAATAATATGAGGGCAGGCCGAATTTTAAAGTCATCTGAATCAGTGAATTTTACTCTTGTTAATATGACATCTCCAGGCTCAGGCACGTTCCCACCCAGAGTAGTCGCCTTCTCCCCATAGCTCTTTCATCCTCTCTTCCTGGGCCTTCTGCACAAACGTTTCAAACTCACTATTCTCTCTCACACTTTCTATAAGATTAAGAATAATCTCGCTATAGGTCTCCCGCCGATATCTTTTAAACTTTTTAAGCTCATCTACAACCGACCTATCCAGTTGAATTGTTGTTATGCCTGATTTTGACACTATGTGTTATCTATATTTTGTATATAATCATTTATACTCCCTTATATAGTACATTATGACTCATCATTGAATTATATGTAATATAAATCAACCTCAAGTAACCTGATTTCCTTAAATCACGCTTTATAAATTCTATTTTGAATCACTTACACGTTCACATGGAAAATCCTGCATTCAATCTTATGCTTTTACCTATAAGCAAATTCAGTAATTGCCAGAGTGGGCCGGTATGTATTTGATTAAAGCTTTAAGTGAATACTGAACCTCCAGGATTTACAGGTAAAATTTTTTCTTTTGTCCGCATAATAAACAAGTGGGATACTGACTGGAATCCCCCACAAGATCATGTAAGGCAACCTCCTTAACTTACTTTTTCTTAGGTGCGGTGAGATCTTCGGAGTGGAGTTCAATTATGCCATTGACATAAACTTATATCACGCAATAAAAATGACTGGACAGATATATGCTGTGTGAGCATAACACATTTGAGAAGCGTTAAAAGCTCAGGCGCCGTTATTCCGAGAACACATTTGTGGAAATGAGAGAATGGAGAAAACAGATTCCAATTTAGCTCTTAAAACTTTTAATCTGCTTAAAGTTTAATAACTATTGCTACCTATTGCTGCCTATGGTAACAACAGTTCAGATTGACAACGAGCTTAAAGAAAGACTTAACCGCCTGAAAATACATCCAAGAGAATCTTACAATGATTTGATTTCCCGATTGGTAGACTCTTACTCTCCCGAAGTAGCAAGCAGGGAGTCACTGATTGAGACTCTCGAGATTCTTTCTGATCCGGAAATGATGAGGGGAATTGCTCGAGGGCTAGAAGATATAAAGGCAGGGAGGGTAAAGACTCTCGATCAAATCAGCAAGGAGCTGGGCTGATCTTGCCTTTTGAAGTAGTCCTATCAGCAGAATCAGATGAATTTATAAGGAAATGTGACAAAGCTGTCAGAGACAGGATTATCAAATCGCTTCGAATGCTCGAAGATGAACCTGAGAAAGGGAAACCGTTGACCTCAATTTTGACGGGCTTGTGGAGTCTTAGGATTGGGGACTACAGGGCGATCTATCAGATCAAAAACAATGAGTTAATAATTCTTGTAATTAAGATTGGCCAAAGAAAGAATGTGTATTGATAATTTATGTCTGATAGACCGGTCAGGATTTGATTGGAGTTTTAAGCGAATACTTTCAAATATTATCTAATAACCTTATGGCCATTCAATTTATTGTTTCATCAAATAAGAGGCAATAATTTTTTGACCAATGCTTTTCCTTCCCTATGAGAAATGCGGTCAAAAGTTGAATTATCCTCTATAATCCCGCACTCCAAGAAGTCCCGCAAGAAATCAAACCGGATATTACTGAAGACAACAAATCAAATCTGGCAAACTGAAATGCATCACTCTGAAGTAACGCAATGATATCACCACAATCCTTGGTGAATTTCTCACTTAAGTGATCCTTGTCCGGGGTATTTTCAAGCGATAAGTCATAATGTCTATCCCATGCCGCCTTTAACTTTAGCAGGAGGAGCATTGAGATCTCAGGTAATATGACTTTGAACTCAGGCTCAAATGAGTAGGAAATATTCCTTGGAGCAGTCTCGTATTCTATTTCCATCAAATTGAGCAAGTTACTCGTTCCGTGGAATTGATCTTTCTTTGGCAGAAAGTCAAGATAAATCTTTCCAGGACCAAAATTCTTTAAATATAGTATGTTTCCTGCAGAATCCCTTTCTCTACTGTAATGACGGGCAGAGTACAGATCTCTCTTTAATGTGTCTTTGAAACGACCAGTTGCAATGAAATCGATATCGAGTGAATATTTCCAGGGATTAAACGAGTGGACTGCCCAACCACCTATGAGGATGACGTCGCCTTGCCTGTAATTTCTGTTAGCAATGCTCCAGTCGAAAATGTACCTGAGCTCTTCGAAGGAGCCTCTGGCCAGAGTAATATCTTCGGCTCCTTCATTGCCCAAGCTTATTCACCAGATCCCTTGCGGCAATACGCCCATTCGCGCCTAATCCTGCAAGATCCAGTATGTTCTGGCACATATCAACGACCCGTATGCCATTAAACATGGTGGTGGATTTCATGATATCTCTCTCCGGTACATACACCTTCAAGCGACATCCGCCAGCTTTCCCTTCGGAAAAGGATCTAATGACCCCCCTGTCGGATGGATTTATTAGGTAGATATATGCAGTATCCTCTCTCATTATTGATGAACCATATGAAACGGCAGACCAATGGGCAGTGAAAGCATAATCAATTCCAAGTCTGTTGAGATTAAGCGCGACTTCATTTATACACTGGGTTGCTGTACTGAAATTCGTGATTATAGTCTCCACGAGCAGGCCATCGAGGGCTCTTTCCCATGAGACCACATTGAAAAGTCTGTCCAGATCTTTTACTCTCAAACCGTAATCTACAGTTATTATTCCGGCATTTTCTAACCTATGAATTACGTAATTTGCCCATCCATATGAAACACCGGTTTTTCTAGAAACAGAAAGGATATTGGATGGCTTGTCAGCCAGTAATGAGCAGACAATTTTCCACGCCTTTTCGGAAGTAAGTCTTAACGGACTCGTTTTTACGTGTTGGTAAGAAGCGTTCAACCCAGACCCAGTTGCCATCTCTGACAAATACTGATACAATTTTGGAGGGACAAGTAATATTTCTACACCAAGCTTGTTAGCAAGCTCTTGAATGCTGTATTTTATTGTTTTTCCAGCACAAACAAGTCTTACCTCCTTCGCACCCACCGCTTGTTTATTTATTAAGTGTGAAAGGGCATATATTCTGTATACAGTGTCTTCATTTATTCTAGACTTAATTTCTACAAGCGTCATAGTACCTTTCGACTCAATTGCCAAATCTATAAGCAATTCCCTTTCTCCTACAGATATCGGATACGACCGGTCTACTTTTGCATCGGGTGAGATCTTGAGTTTCTCAAGTATAAACTGATAGATTGGTTCTAGGTTTTCATTCATCCCTGTATCTGTAATCAGTGATACTTTATTAATATATCACTGATAACTATCACTTAATGGGGATATCTTAAATATCTATCAGCGATAAAAATTCAATGAATAAAAACTAGTGGACCGGTCGGTATTTGCTTAATGTTTTAAGGGAACACTATACAAACCTACCGTTCGTATATTCTGCTCCTGTGTCCCACCTTTAAGATCAGTATTCTGACAGATTCGTGCTTGATGTCAAGAATCACGCCATAATCTCCAAGCCTAAGCCTGTAATATGGATATCTGACCAGTTTCTCGACAAACCTTTCAGGGTTTTGATAAAGCTGACCCACTTTCTCGTGAATTCTTTTGGCAATGGATCGGTCTAAACTTCTCATTTGATCTGCAGCATTGGTTGACCATATGATTTCGTATTCCATCAGAGGCCAAGATCCTTTTTCAGTTGCTCATGTGTGACGAACTTGCCAGATTCAATTTCCTTTCTAGCTTCCTCTATATCTGCTATTGTCTCTTCACTAAGTTCACGAAGATCCTCCAGCATCCTTTCGATCACTTCTTCATAAGTTTCTCTT
>JAKBRR010000220.1 GCA_021845325.1 Thermoplasmata archaeon | reverse complement strand
AGACAGATTACATATGGGTCAACGATCTGGAAACATTTGAGGATGCCAGGAAACTGATGGAATCTGCATTCACTGACTACAATACAGTGAGGCCGCATTCATCCATTGATTATCTTCCACCGGATGAATTTGAAAGGAGACTGCGTGAGGAAGATGGCTTCAGGGATAAATTCCTGGAAGACAGGAAAAGAAAGGAGGAAAGTATAGTGAAGAACAGGATTGAGAAGAAAAGGAGGTTGAAGGAAAATGTCTCATTGAAAGACGGAATATCTGTCCAAAATTAAGGGGCGCAGATCAGTATCCCTGTTTTCTAATTTCCTTAAAGATCCTTATGGAAGAAAAATTGTGCTGTCGTTTATATCATTTCTACGAATCCTGTAAAGTATACTTTTTATACCCTCTTTTTGCCATAGTGAAGCCCCCGTATTTCCTACTCTGCGCATATTTTTTGATCGTCTTCCTGTCAGTTCCAAGTTGTATTGAGCTCTCTGACATTCTGAGACCTTGTCAATTAAGTTCCTGGTGATTCTTCATCCCTCATTTACGAGCAAACTCTCCCTATTCCAAAACATTAGCTTGGGGGAATTTAAATTGGCGATTATATTCAGAGAAGGCAAAAAGTGGTGGGCCATTCTACTTGAAATTATTTTTGGAGATTCTATGAAATTAGCGTTGCTCAACGATTCATGTTAGACTTACTGTGAATGACCATATTAAAAATGTTGTAGATCCCATTTCTAAGCGATAAGATTCTTTTTTTTATTTCACCAGTTTCTAGAGGGAGATGATTAGAGATGAATACTTTTTTCTCAATAATTTTGAACATGTATTTCCATATGCTACTGTAAAAAGCATTATGATAATGCACAAAAACCAAATCATCTAAAGCTTTACCCACGTGTTTGCTCTTCCAATAAAAATTGAGATTAAAGTTATACTCTTCTGGTAAAAAGTAAACGTTTTCTTTATTCAAAAGCTTAACAATTGTTGCACTTAAAATTGCTTGATCAAGATAGTGGGCTCCCTCCTTGTAATTTTCTAGAATTTTTAGAAATTCAGCATCATTTGATAACTCATCCGAATATGACGCCAAAGAACCAAAGATCATTAAGTTTGGATTTGTACACATTACACCATTATTAATATTTATGCTTGTTAATTCTTTCGTCAGTCTCGCCTCAATAAACCAAAAATCTTCAATTCTTAATTGTAACACGCCTATGATCTTTGACCAATATTCATTAATACTGTTAAAATCTTGAAATCCCACGTTTCTCGAATCGGATGGTGATACCGCTATCATAGAGCTATCCAGAGAGCTAAATAAGGTAGGCTCCGATAGGCAAACTACATCTGAATCAAGATAAATTAATCTATCAACAGTACCTCCGAGAATCTTCTCAACAAAAGATGTGGCATATACAGTGTTGAAAAAAGGAAAGTTATACCAATTCTTATTTAGTAATTTACTAACATAATTAACCTTTTGCTCTCTGAAAAAATTAAGGGTGTCTTGAGAAATACCTTGCATATTTCTTGGATTAATTGCCCATATAGGACAATTTTTATATCTCCCTGCAAAAAGTCTTAAAGAACTTATTAACAATCTTGCTTTATATTCTATGTCTCCAGGTTCAACAACTATGACAATTGCGTTTCTTAATGACGTTTCATTTTCATCTATAGTTTTCATAAGACTACGTTTCAATTTATCACTTCCTAATAAATTTATTCCCCGCCGAGATTTAAGGGTTCGATATGCTAAGCAGAGGTTTACTTGGAAGGAAAATTTTAATAAAAGAAAATGATTGACTATTTAGGTTTACCTTAAAAACAAGTGAATAATTCGAATGAAAAATCAAAAGGGTGTCTTTGTATATTACGCTCCGGATGTAATTTTCTCTAGAATACATCTACATCGACCGTACATTGAGTATCCCTTATCTTTTTCTAATGATGGCTATTCCTCATTCCTCATTGTTTCAAGAAATATGGTTAAAGGAAACTTGAAATTTAATATCTTAGAATTATTTAAATCAGAATATAAATTAAGAGGGTTAGGCAAACTTCTGAACTCCTATATTTATTTCGTGAAATTGAGGCCTAAAATATTTGTCTTTTTTCATCTTAATGCTGGCATTCCTATTTTCTACTTGCTTTCAAAAATATTTTTCATGCATACTAAGTTCTATATTAAACTTGATTGGGATGGAACCGTTCAATCTAAAACATCCAGCCATGTTTTGAATAAATTCAAAGGAATTTTATTTTTATTTTCAGCGATTACAAGAATCAAGCTGATAATTGAAAATTCTTGTTCAAGAAGAACTCTCCTATCTTATAGTTTCCTGAAGCAAAAAGATTTGATTTTACTTAGAAATAGTGCTTCTCTAGATTTCATTGCTGCACCTCTAAAGAAGGTGCCGTATAGAGACGAAGAATCAATCATACTAGTTGTATCAAGAATCAACAAAGCAAAAGGTGGCATTGATATTCTAATAAAGGCTTTTTCTAAAATGTATAAAGAAAATCCATCCTGGACAATTAATGTGGTTGGTCCAGTAGAGGATAATGATTATTATAATTATCTTAGAGATCTTATTCATTCACTTAAATTAGATTCAAAAATTCATTTTCTTGGACCAAAATATGATTCAGATCTAAAATATGAATACTTGCGCTCAAAAATTTTCTGTTTACCATCACTACGCGAGGGAGATCCTATCTCTAGGATCGAGGCAATTTTTTTTGGCATCCCCATTCTAATTTCTAGCGCCGGTTGTAGTAATGATCTTCTCCCATATGGTGCTACAGTATTTAAAGCGGGAGATGCTGATGATCTACACTGCAAATTGAGACTCCTAACTTCTTCCGAATCTCTAAGGCGGAATGCAATAATTAAACAAAAAAATTTTATAAAAGAGAGACGGAAAATTCCTTCGGTTTTGAAAGGTTATGATTATGAATAATTACCTCATAAACTTCCAGTTTTATTATAAAGAAATTCTATCAGGTGCGTAGAGGTTGTTCTCCTAGATCTTAACTCTTCAAAATGTAAGCGTACCTTTAAAATTAATGGCAAATGTATTCAGTATAGGCTTCTGTTTCCCTCTTATCTACGTAGTGTCCTTTTTCTCTTGCAGAACTAAGGATAGTGCCCTGAATTTTGTGTAAGAGACTCTAGTATAGCGTTTCTTAATTACACTTACAATTACTTATATTTGGAACCGCTATACATGCAAGGTGTTTCAAAGAACAAAGCCACATGTTGTGCTTAAACCAGATGAGATAGCACATCTCGAGAAGATTGTCAGATCCGGAAAATCCGAGAAGAGAGAGTATGACAGGGCCCGGATAATCCTCATGGATTCTGAGGGCAAAGGCGTGAATGCCATTGCAAGGGAACTGGATACCAACAGGACAAGGGTATATCTTGTTATAGACAAGACCATCACATTTGGTGTGGACAAAGCGCTGAAAGACTTACCGGGAAGGGGAAGAAACAGAACAATCGGCGACGAGACAAGATCCTTTATCATCAAGAGCGCATGCACAAAGCCTTCAGAACTTGGATATACATACGAGGTGTGGACAAACTGATTACTGACAGAATACATCAGGAAGAAGTCACCTGAGCAGTACGGTCTCAGGAATATATCCAATGGAACGGTATTAAAGATACTGACAAGTGGCAACATCCGTCCGCATAAGATAAGATACTACATGAAAAAGACTGATCCCGAACATGAGAAGAAGCAGGCTGAGGTCCTTCATGTCTACAGGGAAGTAAAGATACTCCGGGAAGAAAACATACCGGACAGGGAGATGCTGACCGCCATACTGTCATACGACGAGAAGCCTGGCATACAGGCCATCAGCAACATATACCCTGATAAACAGCCTGATGAAACAATTGGCTACGTCTCCAGAAATCATGATTACCGGC
>JAKBRR010000219.1 GCA_021845325.1 Thermoplasmata archaeon | reverse complement strand
ATGGAAGGTTATACCTCCAAATGATATGCCTAATTTTCAATCCAAAATTATCTCCGATCAATGGGAAGCATGATGCATATGTGTGCCAACTATTTCATAAAATAAGTAAAAAAAAATTTACCTGCCGAAGTAAATAGAATTTTCCCCCTCTCAATATATTGGATCAATCAAAGAGTGTGTTCTCAATTTAAACCCTGAACTTAAGAGCACAGATGCAGGAATTATATCTGATACAATTTTTAATAAAAGAAAAGTTCAACCTCTCCGGTGACGGTTTCACCAAAGTCTTCAGCACCGGCAGGGTCTATGACACATCCCAGACATCAGTGATTCCTGGAAAGGCTAAACCTGTTGAGGAGGATGTCAAGGCCACAACTCTTTACAACACCCTGAAGAAGATTGCCAAAGCGCAGTACACTGTTGAAGAATCTCCAATTAACAATGGTGCAAGAGGTTATACTGCCCACTCCGGAGAAGGCCAGAAGATTGTTGTTATGAAAATACCAGGAGAGGATGTGAACGTTCTTCACACTCTAATACATGAGATGTCTCATGCAAGGCTCGAGCATCTTTACAGGAATGATATCTCAAGAGGCCTTGCTGAATCTGAAGCTGAATTATCAACATACCTGGTGGGTGAACACTTCGGCTTTGACTTCAAGGAGGATTCAGCTGCATACATCAAGGGATGGTTGGAGATGCGAAATCTAAGGGCAATGGACTTGGAAAGGAGAACCTTGACAGAGTGTTGAACAATGCAAGGTGGCTTATAAATGAGATATCTTCAAAAATACCTTCCTAAATTTTAATAATGCCTTTTATAATTATGTTGATGAGTAGATGTTTTAATGTATGAAATCATTTCTGAGAATATTTCTAATGCTAGAAATGCAATTACAAAAAAAAGATATGACTTAGTAACGATCCAAGGTAATAGGATTCTTTCAGATTTAGCAATACTGAGCGACGGAGTTAATCGAGAAGATAGATTGTTAATTGCCTTTCAAGGATTCGTTTTACGGAGGGTTGGAACTGATTTACAACTATTGGCAAATTTTCAAAAAGATACTGCAAAAATTAAAAGTGTGGCCATAGAAATTCTGAGTTCCAGAGACTTAGATAAAGGTACGGAAGCATCAATGTTCACTCTTTTCAGGAATTACGTTAAATATTTAGATCATCTGGCAGATGAAATCAATTCCAACGACTTTGCTGAATATACAAGAGAAGGTAGATTAAACCGGCCTCTTTTTGATTGGATTATGAGGGAACTGAGTAAAATAAACGAAGAAGCAATAATTTATGGCTCACCCATAAAGGGACTAAACCAAGAATTGAGACGTATGAGTTACGTTGAAAAATTGTCACAAACGAACGTTGTTATTCAAATATTGTTAGAAGCACTTGAATGGCATTCCGATACAGTAAAAGCTGGAGTTTCCAAGTTTATCGGGATTAATAATGCTGCAGCACATCCTGCGATATTTAAAGAATTAATCGAACAGGTTAATAAGTTTGTAAATTCTATTAAAAATTGCTTAGCCGAACTCAATGGTGACAAAATGGTCGACCTAACTGAGAGCGAAATTAAATCATATTTAGTGGCTTTGCCAGAAATCCTAATTGCTTGGAGAAATCTATTAAATATGTATTACAATTTACAAACTGCAGTTATCCCGAGGAACTCTGAAAAGCAAGAAAAACATACTAAGGATGGTGATGTTGATGACTAGTGATTTAACCGACTATTTTATTGATAGGTCTTTTCTAGATGCTTATACACAGATTGATAAACTGGACATTCCCAATTCTGGGATGACTACTAAATACAGTATAAATTTCAATAACAAGGTTGTAACGCTGAGAAACAATGAGGCATCGAGCATAGAAGAAACAAATACCTTGAGTAACTCAAGTCCTAGTGTAAATTTCAATAATTCTAAGGATTCGGTAGTGAAATCAAGAGAAAGAAGTGTAGAATTCGATTGGTTTATTCCAAGAAAATTAGATAATAAGTCAATGAGAACTGTCATAGGGATAATAAATGATGAAATTTCAAAAGTTTGGAGAACAGAAACTGCCAGTTATGCTTTTGACATTGATATTAAGCTGGAAATTCAAAAAAATATCGAAAGTAAGGGTTATGAGGTAATATATACGGTGTTTATACCAAACTTGTATGAAAAGGATATACCTAAAGTATGGAACAATCTTCGAAAAACTTACAATAGGATAATTGAGAGCAACAAGAGGAAAAAAAATAGATATCGTGATTGTTTCAACACATTAGCCAAAATAACCTATATTCAGTTGGATTGGTAGATATGGTTTTGTTGGATGACCCTCTAGGTTACCTAAAGTTAGCAGAAAAACTCTCAAGTTTAGTCATGGACACTGATCTAAGAAATTCCAAAGAACGAACTGTAATCGGAAGAATATATTACGGGGTTTTTACTTATCTAAAAATAAAACTATACGGCACTGGTACGGACAAACGGGTCATCCACGGAAAGCTAAGAAAAGACTTACAAAGAGAAGCTGACAAAAAGGGCTTGGACTTTAACTTAGAAGATCAACTTCTGGAATTAGAGAGGTTGAGAGAACATGCAGACTATTACAGGAAGATAAAGATCGATGGAGACTCCGTCAAGAAAGCATGGGTCATATATAGACTATTAGAACAAGAATTTAATGAAATTTGGCCACCATGATGGCCTTGCTGTTAACTTTTATGCCAAAACTTAACGCCCTTTATATATTCTCTTCTAGGTTCATAGGGCATGCTACTCAGTCTAGACGGAAAAACTGTTAAGTTATATTACTAACTTAACCCTGATATTGAGGGCAATAGTAGGATCTTCAGAGAAGTTTCAGGTCAGGAACCTCAGACCTGTTGAGTTTGAATTATTGAGGGATGCCATGGATCCAAACACCAGAAGGATATGCACATCCCTTCTCCTCACCGGCATGAGATATGCTGAATTGCAGAGATTCAGGGAAAATCCTGACTGGCTTGACGGCAAATTCATTTACCTTTCCCGGGGATCCATGCTGAAGGTAAAGGCGAAACAGAGGGAAAGGGCCATAAGGTTGTCGGATATGGGAAAGACATTGCTTCCGGATCTGTTCCAGGTTCCGCATCCTTTACCTGAATTGCCAGCGTTGGATATGAAGCTGTGAAGACTGTCCAGGAGAATCCTGGAGGGAAATCCAATAAACAACAAAACCTTCAGAAAGACCTGGGAATCATGGCTTGTGTTCTATTATCCGGATAAAGCATTGCAGATTGCCCTGTCACAGGGTCATACCACAACAACACAATACGAGCATTACCTGAATATCCCATTCGAAGATGATGACAGGAAAGAAATGAGGAAATGGGTGGAAGGGTGGATATGAAGAACTCAGAAATTAATACCAAACTAGAAAATTTCAGAATTCACAGGAAGCTTAACCGAGACCTGCTTATTTCTCTTGACCAGGATCAGTTATCTTTGAAACCGTTCAGCGTATCAGGAACCTTTGGAAAGCAATTCAGACACCTTCTGGATATAGAACGATGCTATGTCGAATCGTTGATAACCGGGACTCTCACTTTTTATAGGTCAGATATTGAACATTCTCTTGAAATTGATAAAGAAAGGCTTATTCATGAACTGGATCTGGAAGATAAAAAGTTAGAGAAAATTTGTGAAAGTTTTCAGTCACAGGAGACCAAAGAAAAATCTATTGATTGCAACCAGGCAGCGAAATACCTAGGAAATAATAATATTCTAGCGCCTCCAGCTCAGATACTTTCATGGCTTACTGAACATGAGATATTTCATGAAGGCGAGCTTGCAATGTATGTTAGAAATGAAAAACTTAAATTTCCCAGCAGCTGGATGATTTGGGGCTTGAAGTAAATGACATAAAAATCAGTTAATTTACTGCATTAACTTCCGTTAAGACATACCATGTTTCCTCATGTTCCTA
>JAKBRR010000006.1 GCA_021845325.1 Thermoplasmata archaeon | reverse complement strand
GTCTCACATTTCATGAATAGTCAGACACATGTCGAACATTATATTCTGAATACTAATATTGGGATATGCCCACTAAGCATATCCCATTGATTATGGAGATCATAGACAATATTGTTTCGCCCGATGACCGAAGGAGAAAGTACTCAGATCGGCAGATACTTAAGATTCTTGTGCTGCTGCAGATTTACGGAATATCCTATCGATCAGCCAGGATATTCCTCACCAATCATGAGGAATATCTCAGGATGATTCGCATCAGCGAGATACCATCATTCCAAACGCTATCAAGAAGGGCAAGGAAATTTGATCTGCATGCAATAAACAGGGTGATCACATTCCTTTACTCCATGAAGGAAATTGCAGCAGTGGATTCCTTCATGATCCACACATGCAAGCATTCCACAGCATTGAGAAAAAAAGACCGGGGAAATTACAAAGATACTGAATCAGGATGGTCCAAAACAACAAAGGGATGGTCCTATGGAAGGAAGTGCCACATGTCCCTGGATATAGATTCCCTATTGATCATTGATTGGATCGTTACCAGGGGAAACACCCATGATTCAAGGGTTTCACATAAGATGGTTGATTCAGTAAGAAACTTCTCGTATATACTTGCAGATTCTGCATACGATACAACTGAGATATACGATTATGTGTTTGAGAACACACATTCTCTTCCTGTGATTGACACAAACAGAAGGAGAGGAATTGTACAAGAGCGTTTATCGGTTAACCGGAAAATAGGCATAGATCTCAGGAGGGAATACGCATCGCTGTATTCCCTCAGGTGGGAGATTGAAAGAACATTCTCCATCCTCGAAGAGATCATGAGGGCAGAGAATATCTGGTACACCAGGAACAGATCATATGATGCTGCAATTGGCCTTAAGGCAATTGCATACAATCTCATGATTGTGTCAAACATCAAAATGGGAAATAAGCCGAGGGAGATAATGAAAATCGTCAGTTGTTAAATTGTGAGACGCCCTAAAATAAGTAACTTAATCTGTATTAACCCTGAGAAATTAATGGCAATTACTCAACGTTTTCTTTATTTATCTATTTGTATAAATGAAAGTAAAATTTATATTAATGAAGTATTTGCTTTCCATAAGTGCGCAGTAAGTCGGTGAGATTTTGTACTCTAAGAAAGTGATAATTCCTGAGGTCGACGTGGACCCTATTGGAGATATAATGGTAGATTACTTGATTGCACTTGACAGAGAAGATGCATTCTTAGACTTTAAAGAAACTATAGACTTAGGCCAAAACAACTTTCCAAAAATCGCAAAGGACATATTTGCTTTTTCAAATGTCGGATCAGGTTTCATTATCATAGGGTTTAGAGATACTAAAAATCAGAAAAGAACGGGAAATGAGAGAAGACGGTCTTTCACACCTGTAGGACTGCACCAAGAATTTGAATTAGACCAAGCAGTTTTACAGGAAAAGTTCAACTCATTTTCCAATTTCAAGATTGAATTATTGTATAGAGAATTTTTTAGAAAATTTGATGGGGAAAACTTGAGATTTGGCATAGTTTATATCCCACCATCCACAGCTATCCTTATTCCTACAAAAACTGGATATTATTTAGATTCAAATGAAAAGAGGAAGATAGCTTTTAGGGAGGGGGATATTTTTATACGTAGGGGGACCCAGAGTATTCTTGCAACTGAGGAAGAGAAAGACTACATTAAAACTAGGGCAAAAAGGTCAGAATATCGTAATAGTGTTTTAACCGGCAAGCCAGATTATATTTCGGAAAATATTTTTTCAAACTTATTCCAAGTTAGTTCTCTCCCCGAATTTATATTAGAGGTTTCAAAAAGAGAAGGGGAATTTAACGATCTCGATATATTAGAGTTTAAAAAGGCAAGATTGCCTTACAAATTGCATAACATGAAGCTTTACACATTTCATGATGAAGATTTCGTTCCTAGTCTATCTTCAGGGCTATTCAATTCCATAAGAATAAGACACCTTAAGACATCGGCATGGATTGAAGATTCGCTAAATCAAAATCTTCTTAAAGAAATGCTGGAAAAAGAGCTCAGCTATTTTGCTAAAAATCTAGGCATATCTACAAATAGAACAAAAAGAAAAAATAGACTTTATTACCCAAGTAGATACAACTCAAGAACTGAGTGGTGGATAACAAGATTCGGAAGGAATCAATCAGTTCTGGTGGCTTCTTTAATTTACTCACCGAAATCAGGCCGTAACCTCATGAAACATAAAGCCGTTGATTTCCAGTTTTTTTTTATGCAAGGTAAAGTATTTCTAAATCTTTTACCAACAATTATCCTAACCTCTGATGGCAAAAACGTCATAAATGATTTTGATGAGGGATACTTAATTACAAAGCAATTGTATCATAATCACAATTCCCAATACTTAAATTCAATGCTCTTCTGGGCACATAAATTATCAAATGGAAATGAGCAAATAAGTGTAATTCCGAATAAGTTTACAATAGCTTCTAAACCAATACAATTAGAAATAGATGTAGGGATTGCGTGGGACAGACCTGTATCGGAATTAATGGAGGAATTTTAGAAAATGTTTAAGGCAGAATTTATTGACGAGCCTGACTTAGTGTTTGGTAATTCTAATGAAGAGAAGGATCCGAGAATTGGCATAATGTACCTAGGGCCATATTACTATTCTTCACAAGATGGACCTGAACCTATGCGAGTTAAGGTAGGTATAGTCGGAGATATTCAGACAATAGAGAAAACAAAGGAACTCCTGAATTTAATGCACAATGAGTTACAAAGCAGTGATCCTAATAAGTGGTTGCATCCTGACTTTCCAGGGTACAATAAAGAGACCAAAATTTCGTCTGAATTTATATTAGCCGATGCTTGGAATAGCAAACTCGTTTCAAGTGAGGTAAATAGGATCACTACAATTGCAGATGTTAATGAAAGGATTACTTCTGCAGTTAATCTATTTAAGAACGGGGTCAGTGCAATAGCAAGTGAAGATGACACCCCTGATGTGATAATATGTGCATTACCTCAACAGATTGAAGAATTCTGCGGGATTTCAATTAATACTAGGGGAGCAAAGCGCCCCAAATTTACTAATGCAGAAAAAGAAAAGGAAAAAATGAGATCTGAAGGTCAACGTTTCCTAGACACTTTCAATGAGGAAGAATTGCCCATCGAAGAACCGTATGATAAGGACTATGACTTCCGAAACGCTCTTAAAGGAAAAATTATGGAGTATGGAATTCCAATTCAACTACTAAAATGGTCGACACTCACGGGGATCTTAGAGTATGATAGTTTCTCAAATAAAGCTACCCAAGATCCCGCCAGTTTTGCTTGGAATTTTACAATGGGACTTTATTATAAAGCAAGAGGAAAACCATGGCGATTAGCAAAGTTAAGGCAAGACACTTGCTATATCGGAGTATCATTTTACAAGAATAAACTAACGCCGAAGGAAAACATAGAGACATCCATGGCACAAGTATTTACGCATAATGGAGAAGGGATTGTATTACGAGGAACAGAAGTGGAAAGAGACGAATTTTCTTTTGAAACTCATATGACTGATAGTCAAGCGGAAAAATTGATTGGAGATTCAATCAAGAGATACACAGAAAAAGCGAACAGACTGCCATCCAGAGTTGTAATTCACAAAACGTCTCAATATTCTGAGGGTGAGATTAATGGCATAAAAAAAGTTGTAGGGAATGCTTACCTAGATTTGGTAGCTATCAAACGAAACCACAATTATAGGTTTATGAGGACTGGTGACTACCCTATATTAAGGGGCACTATGATTTCATTGAGTGATACTTCTTTTCTTTTATTCACCAATGGCTATGTACCTAGGATAAGAACTTATGAAGGGCATAGAATACCCGTACCACTCTTTATCCAACACAGTGGTGATAGTTCCCAGTCAGAATTATCAAAAGAGATACTCGGACTTACAAAGCTGAACTGGAACACAACCAAATTTGCGACCCAAATGCCAATAACTTTGGAATTTGCTGATAAAGTAGGTGACATACTTTCTGAACTGCCTGAAGAATCAGTAATAAAGGATCACTATAGATTCTACATGTGAAGTTTCTATGAGGATTCATAATTCTAAATACCGTAATGATGCCTGCCTGTAGCCAAGAAATTAAATAAATCGAGTTTATTGTATGATATCCTATATTATTGATATAGAAGTAGCCAAATCGTTGTGAGGATGAAAACTCAATGGTAATTGAATTTAATAAGATTAAGGAATTGGTGAACAGATTTAATGAATTAGAGGCTACGGGCGAATTCTCAAAATATACTGAAGCAGAAACTAAGACCAAATTCATTGAGCCCTTGTTTGAAGCACTGGGTTGGAACATTCGAGGGATTAAAAAGAGTGATGACCAAATCACCTTAGAAGAAAAAATTTCTAAGGGCAGAGTAGATTATGGATACTGGCTAAATGGTGTGCAGAAATTCTATCTTGAAGCTAAGAGTCTCAAAGAGACAGATATTTTGTTTGGAAAAGGCTATGATAAACAGGCCATAAATTACTCTTGGCTGAGTTCCTGCAGTTGGGCTGTTCTCACAAATTTCAGACAGCTTGCTGTGTATAACGCTGACAAGCCAGAAGGAGAGCATTTCTTTACAATACATGCCCATGATTTCTTGGACAAAGATAAAGATAAACTTGAATTACTTAGCAAAGAGTCTTTTGAAAAAAATAGATTGAGCTATAAAGCTCAAGAATGGGGCAAAAGTCTCACCAAGGTTCCAGTAGATAAACAACTCCTTTCTGACCTCGTTGATTTCAGGGTTTTACTTAGCAAAGATATCGTAAAGAACAATCCTGGAAAGATAAGGAATGAAGAAGAGCTTGATGAAGCTGTTCAGAAGATTCTTGACCGGCTCATATTCATAAGAAACGCTGAAGACCGTGAACTAGAGCCAAACGAACTTCAATCTAATTTTAGGCAATGGGCAGCACAAGGAAAAGGCAACCTCTTAAGAAATATTAAGGAAGTTTACAAGAAGTACGATGCTACTTATAATAGCAAGTTATTTGAAGATAGCCCATATGAGAATTTAACAATAAGCAATGAAACCCTTGGAGAAGTGATACAGGGTCTTTACTCTCCTGACGGTTCATATACATACGATTTTTCAGTAATTACATCTGACACACTAGGGAGTATTTACGAGCAATATCTAGGCTATATCCTTAAGAAAACGCCTAAAATGGCCAAATTCTCTGAATCTAGGATCCACAGGAAAGAGCAAGGAATATATTACACTCCATCATACATTGTGGATTACATAGTCAAAAAGACCGTCGGGGAATACTTAAAGAAACATACGCCTGAGGAAATAAGGAAAGTTAGAATTTTAGATCCTGCTTGTGGTTCTGGTAGTTTTCTTTTACGGGCTTACCAAGAACTTGAGAATTACTGGGCTGAAAAAGAGGGCATAGCGAATGCTAGATTAGACATAGAAGGCAAAGAACACTTCTATTCAAGAAAGGTTGAGATACTAAAAAATAATATATTTGGGGTAGACCTAGATAGCAAGGCTGTGGAAATAGCCCAATTGAATCTGCTCCTAAAGATTTCTGAAACCAAACAAAGACTGCCGATTTTAAGAACAAATATAAAGGTAGGGAACAGCCTAATTGATGATCATTTGGTAACCGATAAGGCCTTTAGATGGGAAGAAGAATTTCCGGAAATCATGAAGAATGGAGGCTTCGACATAATTTTGGGGAATCCCCCCTATGTCAGATCCATATTATTGAAAGAAGACCCTCCAACTTGGGAATATTACAAATCACATTATGAAACGGCTTTTAAGGAGTTCGATATCTATCTTTGTTTTTTGGAAAAAGGCCACAGACTGTTAGCCAATAATGGTAAGTTAGGTTATATCATGCCTAACAAGTGGCTTCACGCAGGAATGGGAGAAAAAGCAAGAGAATTGTTTTCTAAAAACAAGTCAGTGGAAGCTATAGTCAATTTTGGTTCTTTTCAGGTATTTGGCAGTGCCACAAATTACACGATGTTAATATTTTTAAGAAATAAAGAGCAAAGCAAGGTAAATGTGCTGAACTACATAGGTCCTTTAGAGAATAAAGCAATAGGCGAGAGTTTTGGTGAAAAGAACATGTGGCAGTTGGGCACCTTAGATTATTCTAAGCTCGGAATAGAACCCTGGAATATTACTTCAGCCAGTTCGAATCCTAAAAGTATTCTAAATCTAATCTCCAAGTATCCTCAATTTGGTAGTCTTTTCTCATTATCACAAGGTACTGGAACTCGTGCAGATTCAGTTTTTTTCGTGCAAAGGATAGATGAAAACCAAAGATTTTACAAAATTTACTCAAAGCATTTAGATGGATATAGAGAGATCGAAAAGACCTATGTGCGCCCTTCACTAAAAGGGAAAGACATTGCCCAATACGAAATAAGAACTATTGACCACCTCTTGATCTATCCATATTCCGGGAAAGAACTGTTAAGTCCTATCACTCTGAGAGAGAATAGTCCAGAACTGTGGAAATATCTTGTTGAATGTAGGGATGCTCTCGAGGAAAGAGAAAAGGGGCGATTCAAAGGTGAAGAATTCTATACTTACGGTAGACCCCAAAATCATGATTCTCTGCCTCTAAAGAAAATATTAGTACCCGCAGTTGCCAATCATGCAGAAGCTGCTTGGGATTCAATAGGTTTCCATGTTATAGACTCTGTTTATTTTGTAAAGAAAAACCAGGAAACTAACCTTGCAGATGAATACATACTGGCAATCCTAAACAGTGATTTGCTAACGTATTTCTTAATGAAAACTTCTACTAATCTTAGGGGCGGATATTTCACGATGAAATCTGCTTACGTTCACAGATTCCCCCTAAAAGTCAGTTTCAATACTGCTGAGGAAAAATCCTCTTACGAGAAAATAATAGAGCTAGTAAAGAGGATAATAGAATTGAGGGCCCGTTACAAAACGGAGACAGAACTCGAAAAAATCAATGACTTTAAGGATAAGATTAACGAGCTGATATATGCATTATACGGACTCAGTTCTGAGGAAATTACACAAGTAAAAAAAGAGGTCATACCTTGAACTGCGTTACACCAAGTGTAATCTGAAAACGGCCTAAGGAAGTGATTCACATTGAATTAAGACCTATGGATGTCTATATCTATATTATCCTTGAACTCTAGTTTTTCTGTAGGCAGTGTCAACTTCATTTTGCGGATACTCGCTCCATTTAACGGGG
Source organism: Thermoplasmata archaeon (assembly GCA_021845325.1). The sequence goes on along the minus strand of JAKBRR010000006.1, from coordinate 12,601 downwards.
GGAATTCATGGTGCTCTCTTTGGTATCTTGAAATTAACTCGTGTTCAGTGATCTTTGCTCTGTCAGAGTCAGTTTCTTCCTTCCATAGAAACTCTGCTTCATGTCCCAAGTTAACAACAAAGTTCTTGACTTTTTGGTTAGTATATTGGGACGAGCCTGGGTGATTATAGCTATAGAAACGCTTCTTAAGGTTTTCAGTGCTACCAATGTACAAAATATCTGTTTCACCCAATATTCTAGGGAATATTGTTCCTCCTTTTGTTCTCAACAAATAGACTCCTGGCTTTTGTGGGGCTTGGTTATAGGCCAGTTCAAAATCTGAAATGGACTTAAATTCTGGTAAATCTTTGGAATTCATATTTATCCCTCAAAATCCTTTTTGTTAAGGTAGGGCGATTCATGAAGAAGAGCATCGTGGATAATTTCCAGAAGCAGTGTATTTGGACGGTTTATATCATAAAACCACTTTCCTTCATCTCTGACTTCTTTTACTTTAGCAAATAAAGACCTTATGATTTGTGGATAAGTCACCAGATCATCAAAACCAACTTCCTTGCTATATCCTCTCATATCTTTATCTTTGTCATACATGTTCCAGCAGAAAAATACGAGTTTGAATTTACTCACGCCGTAATTGGCTAAAAGGAATTCTCCAATAGGACCTCTGTCGAACTTTAAAGCTATTTCTTCCATTTGTCTCTTATTTGGATTTGAGGCCTTGACTTCTCCAATGATGGCATCTTTTTTAGGTGAAAACGCAAAAATATCAATTTCTTGTTTGGTTGAAAGTTTAAGATTGTTGTAAACAAGATAGCCTTCAGTTTCCAAATATTCCTTAACTAAAGATTCGTATAATGATGCAGGCATAAAATGGAAAGCAGTTTGCGCTTATAAATTATCTTCTGTATAATAAGTTGTTTTTGAAACTTCGTATCAATTCTTCCTCCAGCTTCATCCCATCCTTGTTTGGAACTAATCTCTGGCATTTGAGAGAATAATTGCCGTATCTAATTTATTACACTTCCAATAGTCTCTAACCACTGCCGTAGACACTAGAAAGGCAAAGAGAGTTGCCCTTGCTTTTAAAAAGGAAAAATTCCAAAGTCTAAAAAAAACTCCCTGTCATACTTATTTCAAGACCTCATATGGTACTAAGTGGTACCAGATGTATTTAAGGTCTGTTTCCCCCTTTCTGCCAGGCATTAGCTTTGCGACCATAAGCATTATGTCATCCATTCTTGCATCGTCTGGCAAGTAGCAAGTTGCGAAGTTTGCCTTATTTATCTCCCATCCTTCTTTTTGAGAGTAATCTCCCCAAACCCAGCCTCTCCTGAAATTCTTGTACTCATCAATTTTCACTATTGCGCCATATATGGAGTAAAATCTCCCATCATCCCTGGCTTTGAGGAAGTCCTCACTCGTTCTAATGGGTGGATATCTAGACTGTTGTATTATCCATATTGGGTTGTCTGGTATCATTTCTTCTATCATTTTATATTACCAAAATTACGATGCCAGCCTTTTATCTAAAAATATTTTAAGAATAGAATTGACACCCTAAATATAAGGGAATTTTTAACCTTGAGAATCATTGTATACATTAGTGGAAATGGTACATCATTAAAAATTGGCTCGAAAAACTGCCAAATTTTGTCTCAATCGATTTTCTAAAGGGTTTCCAACACATTTGTATTCCAAGAAGCTGGAAAATAGCAGTTCATGACATTAAAACTAAATTATTTCATCATCTTCCTTTACTTCATGCGCCTTTACATTCTCTTTATTCTGGACTAGCCTCTTGCATTTGAAACAATAATGGCCCACCTCTACACTTCTCAGTTTCCCCACGGCTCTGACCACTACCATTCGCTTTTTGCAAACCCTGCATCTCGCCATCTCAAACACCTTCTAAATAGACTGGTACGATGAAAACATAAACTAGACCTATGGTGAAAAGAAAGACGGCAAGCAGAATGAGAAGATTTTTCATGAATGGGTTCAACAACAGGATCACAGCAATAGCGACAATAAACCCAAACATGATGGCCAAAGACGATAAATCAGTATACAACCACGTATTCAGGAACAGATGGTACTTCACCAAACCCTTCAGCACTAATATCCCAATAGCGGAACCTGATATGAGAAGAAGTCCGAACCTTGAAAGTGCATTCATTCTTCTTCCTTCCAAGGAGTTTCTTCGTCGTAATTCCCGTTTAAAAATCTTTTGGAGGGTGATGGAAAATCACTGTCATCATTAAGGTTTGGAACCGTTAGTGGAGGTTGTGAATTTGAAAATGATTTCTTTTCTTTCTTTGGTATGCTATTATTCTGGATTGGCTTATACTTAATCTTTGCATGAGAATGTTTTACCACTTCTAGGACGAAATAGTCACCCTCCTTGATGTCAAACATATCCCTGTAAAATTTTGGGATATATAGCTGACCCTGCCTGAACCTCGCTGACAGTTCTCTGCCTTCAATTTCTTCTGGCACATAAAATAAAAATATCGACATATTTAAATGTTTACATAGAGAGTTTACTGAAGTATCGTAAAATACACGATTTTACCTAGACTTATCGGTCAATACAGTTCATTCAAAGACAGATTGAGAGCCTTCTTTCCAAGTTAAGAATGTGCATCTCTGTTATATATAAATACAAATGCCTTCTTTATGGCCTTCTTATTGAGAAAATTGCAAAGCAGTCTATCCCAATGTTCTTCCAAATGATTTTCCTAGGAGCTCATGGTTGCATTTTGGAGAGGTAGGTTAATTGATTATATTTAAACATAAAATGAAAGCAAACCAGGATATTATATGAATTGTGAATAATTCAATCAGGTATTCACTGGCAGAAATAGGATGACATGTCTACTATCTACGTCTCTCTCTTGAAATTGAAGAGTCAACGACAGACGAATTCAAAACCTCATCGAATTGGCTGCTTCGCAGCCCTTGTAGTGGTTTAAAATGGAATATTTCATTTGTGGCTGACGAAAAACAGTGAGAGTATAAATCTTCGAAAAATTTCTTTATGCAGCAATGGTTTTTATCGAATTTCTAGGTAATAATATATTATATACAACAGAGACAGAGGTAGATAATATTGCTTAGAAGTCTAGACAAAATCTTTCTAATCAAATGATTTTTGGTCGAGATTTATACTCTCCGTTGAAAGTTGATCGAATAGGTCTAGATACGTTTTGCTCCAATAATTGAAAGTTGGATCTGCCACATAAACATTTCCAACGGTTATCACATTAGAAAGTGATTTTAGAGCCTTGACATATATCCTGCATATTGATCTTTCCAATTCCTTATCCTTGAAAGTAATACCTCCACCTTTGAGAGAATGGTAATTCAATTTCTTCCCGCCGGATATCAACTGTATTGCCTGAAAGAGCTGGAAGTTTGTTCCGAACAATATTATGGCATTAGGGAAGAAATCAGAGCTGTAAAATGCGTCTTTTGAATTCATGATTGTGGTTCTATTCCATGGCTCTTTCGATAAGTAATTGACATAATAGTCAGTCATAACCGCATACACCAAATCTGATATGGGGATATCATCTGCAAATTTCCTCTTTCTGCCCTGGTTTATGACATTTATGAAATCCAATCGTTGACTATCCTTCACATGTCCTAATGAGAGGTTTATGATGTTTTGCATTTCGCCTGACCTGTAATTTTTAAGCGTTTTGAAAAAGAAATTTAAACCTTCATTCAAAAGAAGTGCTATCTCTCCCTCACTCTGATCTGCTACAAACCTGACTAATTTGTTAATTTTCTTAAACACCAACAACTGCTCCAGCAAGTTTAGCCTTTCCATCTTTGTGTTGGATATTTTGAAATTTGGAAGATAGTTGAAAGAAGGGATATGCTCAAAAATCGGCCCATCTATGTATTCAAACCCATCCACTTGAGGGAGATAGGAGTGAGACAGGAATGCGTCCCTTGAATATATCTGGATTTTCTCATCCTGATTTAATCCTAAATTCAAGAGGTTTAACAATAATTCCTCCAGCGTTGAAGGAAGCTCTATTATGTTTTCATCAATTTCCTTGAACCACCTGAAGGGAAGCTTATCGCTGAATACCTGCCAGTAGCCATTTACCGGTTGGCTCCACATAACCCTGCTTAACTCTTCGGGCCTCTTCATATAGGTAGGGTTGGTGATAAAGTCATTTTGTCCATCTTCTCCTCTTTTGTAATACGCCTCATTCAACGCAAGATGGATGTTTTTGGCATATAGTGTTCGTGGGATATACGCAGCTTTGCTTATGGTGGTGATTAAAATAAAGAAATCCCGTGTCATCAGACCATGGTAATTCTCATTCTGAATAGTATAAGGGCATCGATGGTCTGCTTTTCCCATCATTTCAGGGTCAGGATGGTATTCCGCATGTATCTTTGACGTAAACTTCGAACCTCTAGCTTGGATTTTTTCCTGGATTTCATTGATTCGGTTACTCGTGCAAAGGCTGGAGATGGAGTCTGTATAATATACGGTGTTGTGAGGATCCGTATCTTTTAGTTCATGAAGTGGAATGGCTTTAAGGTCAAGTTGAGTTTCGGCTATTTTAACTGCGCTGAGAATATCTTCATATCTAGGGTATGCAATAACCTGCCTTCTTGTGTTGTCAAATATAAACCCTACATAATACATTGCACCATCCTTCGCAAGGTCTATTATGGGGATTTTAGTCACGGATTTCTACCTCCATGATGTATTTGGTGTATAATTTCCATCTTCTTTCTCTTCGCACCACAAAGATGTAGTCTCTATAAACTCTATCCACATAGCAATCCATATTCCAGTGGCCGCATTTTCTTTCACCAGCATCAGGTCTATGATACACAATTAAGGCGTTGTGGCCTATTGCCTGTTTTAGAAATGCTTTCTTGATTGGTTTTTTACCTTGATGAAATATAGATTTAGTCATTGATTACTCCTTGAGGTGTAGCTGCCAACTACTACCTCAATTATTTTTTAATTACTCTTCTCCCTCCATCTCTTCCAGTAACTTCATGGCCTGGTGTATTCTTTGCCACCTTCTTTTGTGTGATTCACTCGTTTTTCTTTTGGTTTCTTCCGTAGGTTTTTGTTTTGAACCATACCCATTATGCTCTCTGTTCTTCCATGCTTCCTTCAACGAGTCTTTTAATTTTTGAGATGAAACGTGCCATTTATATGGAGAACGTGGCTTTCTTTTACCAATTCTCTCTTCAGAAGCAGTTGTTTTAATGCTTGATTCCATAATTTAATATTACAATCTTGTTTTAATATTTTACTGTTTGAATAATTTTCTTAACCCGCTAATGAACTAACTCTGCAATTAATGACCTGTAATGATTCTGGCACAGCAAAAGATTCTGAAAGTTACTGAGTAATTCCAAGTGCTGAGTAAATATTTCATATTGCTACTGGTCTCAACGTGTGACCATGAGCTCCTGGTAAAATCGTAGAGCTTGCTCTGAGGCTAGAATTACTAGATTTTCGGAAGATCACTTCGATGCAAAAATGAACATCTGGATCAACTGTTTTATTTTTCTTGGTCGACTCCTCGGAAAATAGCGATTCTTCTACTTGGTTCGCGCTATGAGGTAAGAAAATGAAACAAAATGTAACTTATGTTATGTCTCTCTATTTTGGAAATATCTTGATACCGTAACCTAAAACTTCGCCGTGAATATCGGCTCTCAGTAATGTCTTATATGGTGATGAAAAACTGCTCAAATTTCTATTGTATTCTGCTGAAAAGGCTGCAGCAACTAAGTCAGCAATTTGAATGAAATTGTTGTCATTATCATTCTGAAAAGTAAGATTGTCAATTATCTTTTTTATTGGTCGTCGAGTTGGGGTATTAAACTCAATTGTAACGGTTCCATCACCATTGTCAATGACTGAGTACCCCTTAACTATTACTCCCTTTTCTAAAATCTCCTTATGCTCTTTCACAAGATTTTCAATTTCTTTGGATTTGTGAGCAGAATCATAAATTATTGATCCATATGAGTCTTGATATGAGTCCAAGTGATATTCAAACCTTTCTACTAGAAAGCTATAGGATAGTTTAAACAATGTCTCCTTATCTTTTTTATTCATCTTGGATTTATCTATCAAGGACACTACCAGCTGGATCCCATTATCAAGAATTTTATGATATTCATTGTTGAAATTATTCTTTTGAATAGAGGTTAGATTGTCCCATCTCTTGTCTCGTGAATGCCTGTGACGCCTCATATCTTTGAGATTAAAGGGCTTTTCTCCAAAATAACGTTTTTTCAGGTCATTCAATTGTCTATTTATTAGATGCCACCTATCATGCGGAACTATAACACCTGCCAATGTAATAAATTGGGCATTTTTGTCATAACTCTCGTCTATATATAAATTGAATCCTGGCACGCTGTTTCAATAATGATACATATATATAAATTGTCTCACAGAGTTTCACAGTTTATATTTCCGAACTTGGAATTTTGTAAAATTGTGTTCGACTATCACCGTATGTAAATTTACTATTTTAAGTTAAATGCCGTACATTTATTGACGTATTTCCATTACGCAATCGGATATATGATTATTTTATTACTGGCTAATGAAATATAAGATGAAATTTTTTTTTAAATAAAACTTGTATCCTGCAAAAAACTGAATAATTTACTATGTCCCTAATCTATACAATTATGGTGAATAACCCCATTGAGAAAAAGCCAAAGGAGGTGTGGTTAGTCAGGTGTTCGCAAGGACACGAATTTTATACTGACTACCTGCCTGAGATAGTGAACAAGGAAACAGGGGACTTTGAGTGCTCCAAATGTGTAGCAGAAAAGAAAACAAGCTATATCAGTCTGATAAGTGAACCATGTGCAACTGGCAACTGTCTGGCTTGCCCTGATAACGACTTACTAGAGTGCAGTTGTTTCTGCCATGAAGACCAAGATTACATTCTGCAACTGATAGCCGAGCTTGAGAAGGATGTGGAGTTCTAATGAATAGAAAGACTATAAAGAATATCCCTCCAAAACTCAAGAAAGCCTTTGACTGGATTGAAGAAAATCTGGAATACAGCCGGGTTTTCTTCCATGATGACCTGTATGATGAGCCAACTATTGAAGAGATCGAATTACAGGAAATCCTTTGCGGAAAGATCAAAAATCCAAAGAAAGGATGGAGGCAACTTCTGCAACTCAGGTCGTTTTTCATGTTGGCTGTCGTAACGGAGGAGGGGGTAAAGGAGGGGCTATTAGTTCCAGATGGCGTGGACCCCGATGGACACACAAGATACAGATATGTAGGCGACAATGGAGAAAATAAAGGCGAAAATAGCAAGGGGTATGGTCTACAATGAAAGATGCTTGGAAGATGCCAGAAATTAAACGAAGACAAATAGAAGTCTTGGCAGAAAACGACATGCAACAGAAGTGGAGAAATGCAACTGCAAGAATCTTCATGATGCTTGGAGACACACAAATTGTGCCACCAAAGTACTATGGAACAATGATTAAGCAGAATTTGAAGATGACTGAGGATAGCGTATCCCACGGTTGGAGTTTCGATGATGCGGTTGATTCAGTAATAGCGAACATATTTCACGCAAAATACGGCCTATTCATAAAGGGGTTGAAATAATCCCATCAATGAATGAGGAAGAAATGTATGGACTACCGGAGAAACTCTGATACTATTATCTATGAATATTTTACAATCCCTCCCTTATTTTTCTGACTGCTTGTAATATTTTTTATCATCAACCTGCCTGAAGATTAAATCTGAATAACCTTGTACTATCAGTGTTTGCCTTCAAGAAAATTTGATGAGGTAGCAATTCATTCAATACCAAAGAGAGTATAAATAATTGAAGAAGGAAGCTACGGAGTGATTATTGTTACATATTTTATGACAGTATCTCCAATTCCATCCTGGACAACAACTTTTAAAGTCGTCTTTGCCCCTGCGATGTAATCTTGAGTTAAAACAACATTCTTTTGTAATTCAGATGCATAGGGTTGATAATCCAAATTACCAGCATAGAAGTTAATGTAATAATATTCATTGAAACCGGGATAGTAAGAACTTACATTTGTTATATATGTTCCTCCGGTTATATTGGCATATATGTTCACTACATACGATCCATACTGTGGGGCCTCAGTATAAGCAAGTGTAAAGTTTAGTTTTGGATTTACCTTGATATACGAAGTAGTTGACTGAGACTGACCCAGTGAGTCTGTGACTGTAAATTCTATTGAAACCTTCCCAGAGTCCTCTATGAGGGCATTCACGTTCTGCAAGTTTGAATAGTATTTGCCGTTGATATACCACCCAAACGTGTATGGTCCAAATCCTGATCCCGAACCGGAGTAAGAATAACTTCCATTCAACTGGTCAGTCATATTTGCATCAATCAGCGTTTTGCCAACTGATATTGAAGGATTTAACGAGTAGAAGTAAACGTTCACAGTGTTGCTTTGGGCATTCCATCCTCCTTTTAAATCTTGCAGATATAATTTTATTGAATTATCACCTGTAACGAGGTCAAAACTAGACAAAGCCACATTAAACGACCCAGAAGTATATCCTGACGTCCCATCAATCATATATTTAAAATCACCAGATCCACCGGTTATTTTTGCGCTAATAAAAGCATAATTTCCGTCAATCACATAGGTCTGTAGCGATGATATGTTGACAACAGGATCTGAATAAACTCTTACTGGGATAGAAGAGTTTTGAGAAAAACCGTTCGCATCTGTAACATTACAACTTACAACGTAATTACCGGGATATATAAACACATAGTTTATTTGGGAGAGATCAAGATAGTTTGGGTCGATGGGAGTGTTATTTAGGTACCAATGGTAAGTGTATGGTATTACGCCTGTACTGTTGAGGCTGACCTGGAATAGAGCATCAAGACCTACATTAATAGTAAAAGGATTTAGCTGCGTAACAGGGTTGCCTTCATCATATGCAGAAATTATAGGTTTACCTAAATCTCTTTCCACGGTTATTTCCTTATTTAGGGTGTAATGATAACCAAGTATATCTGTGATTATAACTAGAACTGAAATAGTGCCATTCAATATTGGTACATATGAAAGGGTGTTTCCAGTATTGCTTTCGTTCAAGGAAGAACCGGAATTAGAGATAACCCACGAAAGGTTATATGGTTTCATACCGCCACTAATAGATACACCCCATACTTCGCTCACACCAACTTCCCCGATTGTAGGTCCATTTAAATAAGCGATCATTCTAGGAATTACTGTAATGTTCAAAACTCTGGTAGCAGTATAGGAGTTATAACCCAGTGAAAGAGAGTATCGATAGATTCCAGTTTCATTCACATAGGAGAAAGATATAGGAATTGTAGTGTTATAGTATCCTGATATCGTCTGGCTAAAGCCAGAATCAAATGGAGCATTGCCGTTGGGATCTGTTACAGACAAAGAAAGTACTGAAACCCCTGGCACATAAACCCTGATATGCATAAGGTCATCGTGTGGATTCGGTATTTCCACAGTCTTGTTGGTCACCGAGTACTGAGCTATGACAATCCCTGATGCATTATTTGAAGTTTTATTATTGGAACTTGTTGTGTTATTTGAATTAGTATTATTTGTTGTTGGAACTGGAACTAAAGTTCCGGGAGATTTCAAATTCTTATGGTCATTATGATAAACTAATCCAACTGTTAAGCCAGATGCCAGAACTGCTACTACAATCATTGCAGTTATTAGTTTGTGCACAAATGTATAGATTTTGTTTGATTAAATAAATTTCTATATCCAATGGTAAGTAAGAAAGCCTGTGCATGTAACATTAATTTACGTTCTTCATTGATTTTTAATCTCCAATGCTATGGATCATCTGATGGTTTAATCCTTACATTAGTTACCGGATCGGAATGAAGTTTAATATGAATATTTTCAGTATACACCCTTCGGATCCCAGAATTCTTTCATATTCTTTTTGAAGTCGTGATAGCATTTTTCAGAACATATATAGATATGATTGCCTCCCTTATATTCACGGCGTTCAGGTGTGCTCCAAGGGACTTCCTCTACCTCATCTAGAAATATCCTATATGCATTAACAGGTCTGAAGCGCTTAGCACATATTACACAATATACAAAATTAGAGTCCATAAAAATCAAATTAGGATAACATCTTTTAATGTTTCCATTGCTGTTCCATACCAGTGGTCTGCCTGCTGTGTCTTAGCAAGATAGTTTGATGACCCAACAGTTGCAGGTGATCTTCCCTCATAGAAATCTGCTACACTTTCAGGAACTCCTGCCATTATAACCTTATTATAGAACCACTTTCTAAAGTATTTGGGTGTTAATCCTGTCTTTATGCCAAACAATTTTGTGATGGCCTTTGCATCCACCTTGTAGAATCTTCTCACCTTATCAGCCACCTCAATCGGCATATAAACGTAGAAAGACCTCTTCTGACCACGATTGAAGTTAAGTGAATATCTTGCATATGAACCCTTTCTTGTGAGATTCTGAGGATCATATTCCAAAAGCATCTTGGACATTTCCGTTATTCTAACGCCACTGAATGCAAGAATTTGAAAGAGAAGCTTGTCCTTGTCATTAGTCAATTTCTCATAAGCCTCATTGATCTTCTCATCAGTCGGTACGTATGTGTCAGGCTTTGATTTCTTGACCTTGAGGACTTTCTTCAGATGGGTTGCATCTTCTGACGATAACTGCCTTGTCTCCTCAAGATATTTGATGTACAATCGAAGGGCTAGAATGGGGTATTTTGATGTTGTTTTCATTTTTGAAGTGTACTCTATGATGTTTTGAGGAGATGACAGAATCAGGCCATTAAAGTATTTCGTGAGGTACATCTCAAGGCTCTTGATATAATTCTTATCGTTTCTGTTAGAGATCAGCCATGCCTTGAAACCATCTGACATCTTTACTACAAGCTCTCTTGTTATCTTTCTTTCGTTGTTGGAAATCGTTGTAAGTTTCCCATTCAAAAACTCATCAAGCTTGACATTCATCCACTTGGAAAGATTCAGCCCTTGCTGATTGGCTTTTTCAAGCAGGTCAATGCTAATTCTCACACTCGTGATTTTAGTTTCTCCTTGCATGATAATTATTACCATGCAGTTTATAAACTTTGCTTTAAATACTCAACTAAATTTTTTCAGAAATAACATTGCTCTGCAAAGCCTAATTAAGTGTATGAGAATTATACAATTTTAATTTAAAAGTCAGAATTTTTTTGAAACGCTTCGAATGTTGTATTCACATTATAGAAAAAAGTATATGCAATGAAATTAATTTTCTCGGAAGTGAACGATAAAGATACAGGAAAAAAAGAAGAATCAACATTACATAAAAGAATTGTTGCCAGAGTAGGTGGGCTTAGTTTGATAGATTTTCGGATCGAAAAAATGATCAAGGAACCTGATAAGATCACTAAATTTATTGACGCGTTAAGAAAAGACTCCAGAGTGACGGAGTTACAAAGGTTTAATTCACATAGTATTCAAGATTTCTATTCATTACCTGATGATGGAAAGTTTGTGGACACTGAGTTGGTCGATATACTGGATAAGAAACCAGTGCAATTTGTGGTAACGCTAGAAAAGACTGATATGCGCCTTACTGAAAAATTTTCCAACGAATTATTTGAAAGCATAGATCACCCAGTCAAATTTGTAGTCATAGTTGATGGTTTTTTTGTCATGTATTTTAGTGAACTTGGAGAAAATACTGAAGAAGCCAACCTATTTCTAGATGCAAGGGACAAACTCGAAAAGATTCTTAAACCATTTATTCCTAAATCAGTGCCTCCCAATTTAGCTGATATCCGTATTATTGTTGATTATAATGATGATGAGATTTTGGCTTTCCTTGCAAATGAGGAAGGAAAAATTGAATTGAAATCGTCTAAAGGTTCAGACATAGGAAAAGTGTCTCAAAGGTTATACAACAGATTAAAATTCAGACTGGGATCGATTTATACACTAGCACGGGAGGTTTCCAAGGCACACGAAAATTTAGGCAATATTACAGATTTGAATTCTCAATTGCTTACAACATATAAAAAGGTGCTTGAAACTTCGAGATTGAAAATTACAGCCATAAATAAACATAGCAAAACCCTAAATTTTGAAATAACGGAACTGATGGAGAATATCAATAACTATTTTGATGCCAAAAACACTATTGAAAACTGGAGATATAGCGAAATTGAACAAGATGATGTGGAAAAGCTTCTTTTGCCTGTAAAGAATCAAGTGCTCAGTCTTTTTGAGGAAGATGTGCAGCCTGAGTTCAGGATTTTGGAATTAATTATTACCCAAATAACTGGTTACATGCAGTTACTTAAGTCATATTATGTGATTGCACTATCTGCTTTGATAGGTGCGGTAGTAGGGGCTATAACTAGTCGTATAATTTAGGACATTGCACAACTTATCTTCAATTGTAAAATACCATTGCTATGAAACGCCTGTTTCACTTGTGAGAGAAAGATACTTACAAAATCACTCAAGACAAAAATTCATTAATCTTTCTTGACACTTTTCGAAATTCCATTGTTGGACAATAATCGTTGGAT
>JAKBRR010000218.1 GCA_021845325.1 Thermoplasmata archaeon | reverse complement strand
TGTGTGCGCCCAAAGGGAATATCGCCTGTTGAAAGCCTGTTGCTGGCCAGATACCAGGTTTACAGCACCCTTTATTGGCATAAAACGATGAGAATGGCAACAGTCTTGATTCAATATCTGGCATGGCGATTTATTTATCCCAAGTCAATTTCCACACTAAACCGTGAGGAAAAGCTCGAAGAAATTAAAAAGAGGCGTTCAACGCTTATTTCAATCATGAGGGAAAATACCGACCACGCTGCACTATTGAAGTTAAGAGAACAACTTGATGCAGATGGAGATAAATTTGATCACATCTGGGACGCTGTCTTGGCAAGAAAGCGACTTCCTGTGGTGCAGGTTAAATTAAACATGAGAGATTTCTCCACTCGGGAAGAAAATCTTGCTTCACTGTTCGCAAGGCATGAATATTTGGTCAAGCATTCTAGTGATGAACGTGAATATTGCGAAAGAAGAGAGAAAATTATGAAAATATTATGCAAGAGAATTCAGAATTTTGTTAAAACTCATTCTAAATCTATCAGAGAAGAGGAAATAAAAATGATTGACGAATCTAGAGTATTTCTAGATATACCAATAGGATCAAAGGATCAAGTCGACAATTTATGGGTACTCCGCAGTGGCCCGCTTTCTTCAACCGACAATTTTCAAACAAGATTGGACAGTTTCAAAGACGGCGCTGATAAGCAAAACAAAAGTAATAATGAGGTTAGCTCGAATGAAGTTGAGAATGCCTGGCCATCCGATTTCAAAGAAGAATCTCCAATGATTTCTGCAATAAGAGATGGATTTGCATTGTGGGGCAGGAAAATGCGTCTATTCTTGGATGTTGGAGTCTTTAATATACTGAATTCTGATCCAGATTTAGAGAAAGATGTCAACAAAACTGTATATGACGCTCTTGTTCATGCCTATGACGAGGTTTTAGGTGTCGATACAACGGAAGTTGAAAATAAAGTGCGCTGGTTCAAGACATTCAAAGACAGGACCAGGTAGGATGGAAAAGAGACTGTAAGAAATCAGAATTCAAAAGATCGCTCGGATCCGTGGTACCTATCGTAACTATCTGGCATGTAGTGCCACTATTCCATGAAACACAGTAAAATAAACACGAAGGCATTATACGAGGATTGAGTTATATAAATAGATTTTTTCCAAAAAAAACTACTCAAAATCCTTTTTAACGTTTTTATGAACTAGATGGATGTAAGGTCCACTGAAATCTTATATAGATAATAAAAGAAATTCTGTTTATATTTGCAGGATAGAAGGGCAAGTTCCGAAGATCTTATTTTGAAAGGTTATGGAAATTTTGTCCTTGTGCTTTCTATAGCAAATCTGAAGGATCTTCGAGTTTAAGGAAGGATTTCTGTTATATTGAGCACCACATCTTTTGGGTCTTGCAAAACGCAATCCAGTGGTCTTAAGCCTCTGAATGGCAATATTACCTCTTATAGATATCTCTCAATAAGTCAGAAATGTTCAGTATGAAATTTGTAACAGACTTAAAATAACGATTCGTCGTAATTGTGCACCTAAATAATTTGCTTAGTTCTTTGCTTAGATTATAAAATGGTTTCGGAGAGGTTTATTTTGCAATGTTCTATTTTTTTGGATGGTACACAAATAAGAAATTTGTCGTTAATCTTAATTCTGAGATTATGTTGGGGTAATACTTTAAAACAAGCGATCTGCCCAAAATTTTAAGCGCCGCGGGAGAGATTCGAACTCCCGATCCACAAGGGAACCAGATCTCAAGTCTGGCGCCGTACCACTGGGCCACCGCGGCTTTGCCTTTCAATCTTCTAAGATGTGTCTCTTCCTCCGCAAGTGCTATTTGTTTAATTTATCTTTTCTGCCTTTTTATCAGAATAATGGAAATCATTAAATTTTTCAAAGATTAACTCGTCTACGAAACCATGATCCCGGATGAAAGCCTGTTTGTGAAAACGCCCGCATTCACTGAAACCATTCTTAATCAATGCCTTTGCAGAAGCTTTGTTTGGTTCGAAAACTGACGATGTAAGCTTCCTCATATTCAGGGTTCCAAAGCAGAATTTCACAGTAAGCGAAATTGCCTCAGTGGCAAATCCCTTTCCCCATTTATCCTGCGACAGGAAGTATCCAATTATTCCTGTGCCATTGATCCAGTCGATCTCTCTTACTCCTATCACACCTACTATCTTCATTCCATCGTTTTCAATTATAGCGAAATGCCTGTCGTTGGAGGATTTTTCGCTTAATGATCTGAACCAATATATCTCGTCACCCATATACATTATTCTTCCTGGGTTGCGTAAAAAGCGATGTACCTCAGGGTTATTAATTGCGGAAAAAAGGAACTCAGTATCTGTTTCGACTAAAACTCCCAATGATACCTTTGAGCCGCCCACTATCAGAGGCCTGTTATCGTTCATATTCTAATTTTAGATATGGAATTATCTTCTTAATCGTCCGTTTGATCTGATAGATGGTCTGCTCTTGTTGCTCTTGGTCCTGCCGGTTCTGAGGCCTCTGCCCTTATACCCTGCAGAGGTAAGACCACGGTATGTCCTTCCCCTGTTATGCGGTTCGGAAATCCAGGAAACGGTCCTGTTATCCCTGATTTCTGGCGCAGCTCTGTCAACCATTATTATTTCATAATATTTGTAAAGACCGTCTTCGCCTACATAATATGAATTCAACACTTCCATGTTTGGATACTTATCAGCAGCCCTCTCTTCCGCAATCCACTGTATACTCTTTTTAACTGTAAGCTTGCTGTACGCCATTCTTCTTGGTCTGCGGCCCCCCATTATCTTTGGACGATTTCTCCCGCCTCTTCTCACCCTGGATCTTACGACCACATAGCCCTCTTTGGCTTTGTATCCAAGAGACCGTGCCCTGTCAAGTCTTGTAGGGTATTCAACCCTGAAGGTGGATGGGCCGTGTCTCCACTCAATCATTCTCAGTTTTTGAAGCGGATAAATTTCCGATTCCTTGAGAGACTTCCACCCTTCGCGAATTAATGAATAAGTTGATGATCCTGGCATATATTTCATTCCATCTAGTTTAATCTGTGGAGCGACAGTCCAAGACAATATAAATATCTTGGCAAGTTGCTTTAAGCTATCTTTTTAACCCCTAATATCACTTAAGATAATGAAACATCAGATATCGTGAAATCTGTACCTGTGCGGACGATAGCATTTATGTTCAGGGAAAGAAGGCTTACCCATGCACTTGCATATGTTACATTTAAAGCAGCCCTAGATGGTTGAAAGCTTGTGAAAAAGACCTTTTCAGTAACCTGGAAGTTGCCAGATGGAAGGACTGTACTGCCAGCACCCGGTGACCATATTCCGTTATTGTTCCATTCGATTAAAGGACCGCTTGCCCCAATTCTTGTATTATTCTGAACAAGCCAGCCACATTGCCCGCCTATAACAGAATTGGAATTGTTCTTCACGAACAACGATGATGCGCCAAATGTTATGCCATAATAATTTAAATTTGATAATGATTGATTTGTAGAATAATTTGAAGGCGTCATACTGGAGCATAAAACGATATTTGGCTGAAGGTCGATTGTTCCACCGGGAAATCCTGTTATATTGAATGTAATTGTAAACATCGTACCCGAACTGTTATTATATAAAGGAAGTGAATAGTTTTTAGAAGCTGAGTTGAAGGTTATAGTCATGGTTTTATTCACTTTTCTTTCATAATCGGAGTAGAAAATAGAAAAAGAAGAGAAGGCGACAATCAAAGCCACAAAAATTGCTACTATAGCCCGAGTTCTGGTCCTCATTAATTATTGCCTCCACTCGATAGAATGGTACATTCGCAAAGTCTTATAAATTTTTCTAACGGATTCTATTTCGATGCATGTCTTTTTTGAAGGCGTTGATTCTATTGCTAAACGACAATAAAAGAGATGTTTTCATTCATGGTAGCAAGCATATTATTCATCTTCTCGGAGGCCATATTTTTTAACGAATCATTCTTTAG
>JAKBRR010000217.1 GCA_021845325.1 Thermoplasmata archaeon | reverse complement strand
AATTATTTGATTAGGCGAATACTATAGATTATGTGACCTTTAAAGTCTTCTGTAAGATGATTTAGAGAAGATATCTTCGTCCATTCCTAAGGTTAGTGCTATCAGAGAAATTCATGGGAGGGTACGCTGTTTCCTGAGCTTAAGGAAGTCGACATCGACATAGAAGAACAGGAGACAGCCACATGAAGAAAACTTACAGCTATATATACAGGTATATTATACTTGTCAACCCCGTTTCAAAGCCACAAAGGATAGAAGATACTGATCCATGTCCTGTGATTAGAAATTCATATCTTCTCAAGTCTCCAGGCACTGTAATTTTATTTCTAAAACCTGCATATGCAAGCGTAAGAAAAAAGTTGGTGGGCAAATATGACACTGCTAAAAAATACAATCTAAATTACGAGAAAGGCGATCTGAAAGAGCTGGAAAGAACGATGAAACAGTGGGACATTCTTAACCCTCTCAACTCAGTATTATGGTGGTAAAAGTAGGGAGTTTTAGTTAGTACATACTATCTTATTGTCTCAGATCAAAATTTCGAATTAATAAGAAGAATAACAAATCCGGAAAATGCCATAATGCCGGATACAAAATACATTGTATGCAGAATTCCAGTAAATGTGGCAAATATGCCTATGAAGATAGCACCGAACGCGTAACCAGAATCCCTCCAGAGTCTGTAAACTCCAAGTCTCCTGCCCCTTTCGGCTGGGTTTGTATTGTCATTTACTGCAGCAATTAGCACCGGATATAGAAGAGCCATTCCCATGCCAGTTAATGAGCTTATTAATACTAGATAAAGAATCCCACGAGCAAAACTGAGTAAGAAAAACCCGATGGAGACAATCCAAAACCCTGACACTATTGGAATCAACCTCCCGATTCTGTCTGACAATATTCCGGTAAAAATTTGTAGTATCCCCCATGTTAACTGATAGGCAGCCACAATAAATGCAATTTCCACCAAGCCATAATGAATAGTTAGGAGATATATGGGCATTACACCCCAGAAAAAAGTATCAGCGAATTTTTCTATTAGACCACCTTGGGAAAAAGAAAAGAGTTTTCTATTTCTCCATGAAGTATCCATAAAAATCTCTCCAAAGCTAGATTTTTTTAGTGTTTGAGACATTTTTGACGATTCATTCTTTGCTACTCCATGTGTCTCCTTGAGAAAGAATAATGCAAAGAAAAGTGCTATGATAATGGTTGCCATGGAAAATAGAGCAGACGATCCTCTGATTCCATATACTGCCACCAGGTATCCGGTAATTATTCCTGCCGAAGCCTGACCCATATATCCCGAGGCTTCATTTCCGCCAACAGTGAAACCACGCTGATCCGGAGAACTGAGATCAATTCCCGAAGTTACAGTCATAGTCCATGTCAATGCCTGGTTGAAACCTACCGCAATGTTTGCTATAATTATCATGATCCATGAGTTAGCGTAGTAGAATATCACTGGTACAGGAATTCCCATTATCCATCCTGCGATGAGAATTTTTTTTCTACCATAACTGTCTGCCCATTTTCCCGCATATAGATTCAAAATTGCTTTTGTGAAACCGAACGTTACAATGAATGAAAGTAAATAGAGATAAGACGTAACATGAAAAACATCATTTGCAAGTACTGGTATAAGAATCCTTTCAACCCCAAGAAACCATCCTGTAAAAACTGTGAGAAGCATAAGTAACGCATATTGTGGGAGGTTTTTTTTGATCCCGGTACCCAGACTTATTTCGTTATTTTTAACCATCAATGTCACTTGATCTTCCTTGGAAAAATTTCCATAACATTTTCGGATATCTGCATTTCAATTCTCAGATAGGTTTTGAGTTTTCCCAAAGCATCTGAAAGTGCTCACTTGACTGGAGAACACAGTTACTGCATGGTTCAACTATTCCATAGACTTCATGCCCCTTTTCCATAGATACCATAAATGAAACAGATCTGTCAAAGATAAGGTACCTTGTTCCAACTTCGCTGTGCATTCTTATGTCTATATTATTCCCAGCAGAAATATTGTCGTCATTGGAAGATGCTATTATCAGTTTTTTTTCTATATTACTTTCCCTGGAAGCGAGCAAGGCCATGGTATCCTGATCCATAATCTCAAGCTTCGGGTCCACAACATAAATTGATCTTTTGGCATTTCTAATCTCTCCTTCGATGTAATCCTTTACTCTTCCTATTCCTAAAATATTCCACGATCCGTTGATTTTACCTGATTCATTTTTTCGTTTCTCTTCTGCAATGTGGATGTATTCTACGATATTTTTAAACGCTTTCATCTGTTTTTCAATAAGTGAATCCGTATATAACCTCAAAGTAGTCTCCGGTTCAGCAATTCTGTAGATCATGTTCTCCGATTTCAATTTTTGGACCAGACCCATACTCTCCATTTTTTCAATTACATTATACACTTTCGTATAGGGAATTCCAGTATCATGGCTTAGCTCCAATGCGGATTTCTGACTTTTTATTAGATCCATGAAAATTAAGGTTTCATACTGAGTTAATCCCAGTGTGGCGAAATATCCAATCGTCTCTGGCCTCTCTGTCATATCACTCTCCATAATCACATTCCCCCATGTTTATTGATCTTATTTGTTCAATCTCAGGGATAGAATCAAAACCTAAAAATGAGATATTTTTTCTAAAATCAGCATAAGATTTAGATGAGAGTAATTTATTGTTTATTCTTTCATATCCTAGAGTGGACGATGTCTTTGGACTCATGTTTACCCCACATGCTGAACCAGAATAGTGGGTTGGGAACATTTCAACATAATCCGGCAATAGGAGTATCTTCTCAGTTATGCTTTCATAAAGACCCCCTGTTGCACCCTGACCTGCGAAGTCTGATCTCCCTACGTTCCTAACAAATAATGTGTCTCCAGTGAACAGACTATTGGGAATTTTGGTGCTTTTGCTCATGTCGTAGTAAAGTAAAGACGTATTCTCTGGCGTGTGCATCGATGTATGAATGATTCTCAATCCTATATTTCCAAATTTAAGAAAGTGGTTATCTTTCAGAAGTTCGTAAGAGAAATTTACTTCTGCATCCTCAAACATATATATTTTGGCACCTGTGACCTTATAAACATTCCCAGATCCTGAGATGTGATCGGCATGAATATGGGTTTCAATAACGGCTCCTATTTTAATTCCTTTGGTACCTGAGGAGGATGAACAACTGCTTTCTTCTTGCAGAAATTGCTTAATAAATGGCATATATTGTTATTATCTAGTAGATAATAAATATTTGCCTTAACCCGATGGCAGTCGCATTGTGGGTACACGCATAAGTGGTATAATATGTCCTGAACGTTTTATTACTGTGTAAGCATAATCCACTAAATTCTATCCTAAAATGCCTAACTTCTCCTCAGTTAATTTTTGCTCTGCAAACTTCACAATGCATATTATTGCCTCATATACTTTGCCAGCCTTGTTTTCTTGTATTAGTAAGATGTGGCTTTCTTGATGATGACGTATTTTGAATAAGGTATAAATTTAAAGTATTACGCTTTTGCTAGTGCGTTGAACAATTTAATACGCGTAGGCAAACCCTCATGATGTTGTAATACTGCACTTTCAGGGAATTGAAATGAGCGTAATTGCCACGACATCTGGCCATACTAACGACTGAGTGAAATAATACTGAAAATTGTTAGCAAAATTCAGTATACCGTGTGGAGACGGTATTGGCATAAACAACGAGGACACGCCTGGAAAGTACCCATTGGATGGAATAAGCTGAACAATAAGGAGAGTTAAGAAAACTAAGCCCTCGAAAAGATAGGATTAATTACATATCATTTTGTCATAATTTTTCGCCGAAAAGAGGAGGATAAAGGAGATATAGACATAGAACAAAACAGACCCGTGGATCGATACTGTTCTTGACCTGCGAGGTCGCCTTTAAGATTGATTCCCTTTTCGTCTCGACATACTACCCTGAAACAAGGGTGAATAGGAGTTTGGTGA
>JAKBRR010000216.1 GCA_021845325.1 Thermoplasmata archaeon | reverse complement strand
TGGCCAGAAAGATAAGGGCCGTTAATGCTGATGATGTTGCAAACAGACTTATAAATTCACATTTTCTTCCCGATATGTACGGTAATCTCCGTGGATTTTTCACACAGGAATTCAGGTGCACTTCCTGCAATGCGAAATACAGAAGGGTTCCTCTAAATGGAAAATGCAGGAACTGCGGAAAGGATGGCCTTGTTCTCACAGTTCATAAAGGGGGAGTGGTAAAGTATATGGAAGTAACAAGAAAGATAAGTGAGAATTTTAACCTTGAACCCTACCTCAGGATGAGAATAGAAAATCTGTTCAGAACCATTGAAAATTCATTCAGGGAAAAGGAGCAAAGTACCAATACCCTTGAGGAATATCAGGCGGTGACTCCATGAAGGGATCCCTTTTTATAACAGGTCCGGCAGGAACAGGCAAATCAACACTTGCAGGATCATTGAAAGAGTGGATGCAGAAACAGGAGATTGATTCCATAATAGTCAATCTGGACCCTGGTGCTGAATACATCCCATATGAAGCAGATATAGACATACGGGAGTGGATATCCATCTCTCAGATAATGAGCGAATTCAATCTTGGTCCAAACGGAGCACAGATTGTTGCTTCTGATATGATACTGGAAAATCTCGATGCACTTCGAGACGCTCTGGGAGCCTATGAGGACTATTATGTAATCTTTGACACTCCCGGGCAGATAGAATTATTCAGTTTCAGACCATCCTCGTCCATAATGGTTGATGCCCTTTCAGGTAATCAGGCCATGATTGCCTTTGTGGCAGATTCCATAATAAGCTCTACCCCGTCCGGATTTATTTCCCAGAAACTCCTTTATGGATCCATAATGTCAAGATTTCTCAAGCCTGCAATGTTTGTCCTGAATAAGTGTGACCTGATATCAGAGGAAGATATTAAGAAAATAGAGTCATGGGAATCTTCAACGGACGCCCTTAATGAGGATTTCATGAATGAGAGGGAGGATTCGAACAAACAATATTTTGTCTCCATTATATCTGCTTTCCGGGAAAGCGGGCTGATGACCAAAATTCATAAGGTTTCGTCCAGGGAAATGTCAGGTCTGGAAGATGTTTACGCTGATATGTCCCTGTTCTTTTCAGGCGGCGAGGACTATGATACCCTATATAAGGATGATTGAAACCTTCTGATTCTCTATATTCTTGTCTATTAGAAATCCTGTTAAATAAATAATCTTTAACAAAAGGTTAAAAACGCATAATGCTTGAAGGTTTAATGCCTTCAACTTCCAGATGCATCATTTGTAGAATGCCAATTTTTAGAGGTCTTTATTGCTCAGACTGCCAGAATGAACTTGGGAGAACCAGAACGGCAGACGAACCTCCCCTTGAACAGTGGCTGGAGCAAAAGAGGGTGAGAAATTCCACAGAAGATAAGATAGACACAACAATAGAGGATTTTTTCCAGATTGCGTAAATTCGTCCGTATGAAACCTTAGATTTTCCATAGAATTTCTTGACCTGTGTTCCGGAATCTGTCATTAGTTTTTCATCATTCTGAAAAGTTCACCAGATTAGTTTATTTATTTTATTGTTAATAAAATCAAATAATTTTTAAACCATTGCCCGATCTAGGTCTGGTGAAACAATGACAGAAAAATGGGAGAAAAAGACAACACTGAAACCAAAGGGGCTCGACGGAATATCAGACCAGCAGATAGAATATCACTTTGAGACCCACTACAATGGATATGTAACCAAACTGAATGAAATCTGGGAAAAGATGCAGACAGTTGACAGGTCAAAGGCAAACCAGAATTACAGTGAATTCAGAGAGTTGAAGCTGGAAGAGACCTTTAATTATGATGGATCGCTCCTTCACGAACTCTATTTCGAAAATCTTCACAGTGGAAGTTCTTCCGCTCCTGAAAGCTTTAAAAGTCAGGTAGCAAAGGATTTCGGATCTTATGAAAAATGGCTGGAAGACTTCAAAGCTACTGGAATAGCATTCAGAGGGTGGTCACTGCTTGTTTTTGACCTGAACACAGGTAAACTGAGAAACATCGGTGCAGATGTTCACAACACCAATGGAATATGGAATGCAATTGTTATCCTTTCACTGGATGTCTATGAGCATGCATACTATACCGACTACGGACCTAAGAGAGCCCCATACCTTGATGCATTCATGAAGAATGTAAACTGGTCAGAAGTTGAGAAGAGACTTCAGAAGGCCCAGAAAGCATACGAAATATTCAAATAATTTATTTAGGGGGTATTCCCCAACAATAATTTCTGAATAAACGGGAGTTGTCATTACTAAAAGCTTGTTCCGTAAACATTCGTTCAGTTGTTTCTTTGCTCTCAAAAAGCTAATTAAGCAATGCATAATTTGAAAAAATAAGGTTAGCTATGCAAAAGAAAGATTATGTCAGGATCAGTGAAATTTTGCCCCTGGTTAAATCGTATTTGTCCTCGGACATTTCTGCGATCATTCAGCAAAGAGTCAGGGAGTTTGAATCCATGAAGAATTCATCTGAAGAAATTCTTTATTCTGAGCTCTGCTTTTGCATCCTGGCTGCAAATACTTCAGCAGAACTGGGTCTGAGAACGCAAAGTATGGTTGGCCCAGAAAATTTTTTGACAATGGAAAGAGATGAGTTAAGGAATCTCCTTAAGTCAGTTCATTACCGGTTTTACAATGTGAGGAGCAGATTTATAGATGAAAACAGATGGATTGCGGAAAAACTTCCATGGCTGGTTCGGAATGAAAAACCATGGGAACTCCGGGAATATCTTGTGGAGAATCTCAAAGGAATAGGCTATAAGGAGGCTTCACACTTCATGAGGAACGTTGGAATCTTTGATTTTGCCATACTTGACAAACATATTTTGAGGATGCTCTCTGAAGAGTCAGAACCGAAGAAGATCACTTCACCTTCCAGATATTATGAATATGAAAGGGAACTGATTGAAAAATGCAGTGAATTTTCCCTTAAGCCAGGCATCCTTGATCTCTATTTATGGTACATCGCAACCGGAAAAATTATAAAATAGTTATCTGGAGATTAATCTCCTCATAACAAACTGCAGAATTCCACCATTTCCAAAATACTTGCATTCAATTTCCGTATCAAGCCTTGAGATTAGTTCTTCTGAACTCTCCTTTCCGTTTTTATCTGTAAAGGTTAATTTGGCCTTTGATGAGGGTTTGGCAATATTATCCACAATTATATTAACGGGCTTTGAAGGATCAATATTCAGAGATTTGAAATTTCTCCCTTTTGAAAATTGCAGTGGAAGAACTCCCATCCCCACCAGATTGCTTCTGTGGATTCTTTCATAGCTCTCTGCAACAACAGCCTTAACGCCCAGCAGATATGGTCCCTTTGCAGCCCAGTCTCTGGATGAGCCGGTTCCATATTCTTTCCCGGCAAATACTATGCTTCCCAGATTCCTCCGGGAATATTGTTCAGAGGCATCAAACAGCCATGTGACTTCCCCCGAAGGGAAGAGTTTAGTATAGGGCCCCTGCTTGTCCACAAGCAGATTCTGGATCCTGTTATTTCCAAAGGTGCCTCTCATCATCACTTCATGATTGCCACGCCTTGACCCGAACGAATTGAAATCTTCATAGGTTACCCCATGAGCAATGAGATATTTTCCTGCAGGGCTATCCTTTGAGATGTTTCCAGCTGGAGAAATGTGATCTGTGGTAACTGAATCTCCAAGTACAGCAAGCACAGAGAGATTGCTGAATTGTCCGGAAACCGTTTTCTCTTCCCTGGCGAAATTCTGGAAAAATGGAGGATTTCTAATATACGTGCTCTTTTCATCCCATTTGTATATGTCTCCGGATGGCGCTTTCAGTTTATTCCACATTTCGCTGAAGTTTCCAAGATTGTTATAGTTGGATTCATACATTGATTCTGTGATTTTTTTATTTATAATATCCGTTATTTCGTTTTCAGAGGGCCATATATCCCTGAGATAAACAGGTTTTCCGTCCTTGGAAGTGCCAATTG
>JAKBRR010000215.1 GCA_021845325.1 Thermoplasmata archaeon | reverse complement strand
ATGGGAAAGGGCACACAGTTTAAGGAACTTGACCTTCTTGACTGGAAACTTCATATTTCGTTCTCTCCCGAATCAACCATAACGAGGGCTTCCAGAAAACTTAAAATAAACTCTGAAGTTGGGTTGTATTTTGATGGTCAGGACACTGAGATAAACTTATTTTTTCAAAATAGACGGGAAATGGAAAGAGACCTGAATATCTTTCTGCGGGAATCTGATGGATTTGTAGAAAACGGTATATGGAGAGTTAAGAGAAATATTGTAAAAAGATTTGAATATATTGAACTCATAAAAGAACTTCTCGACATCCCTTCTTTCGTATTGATTTCAATATGGATAAGAGACGGAATTTTTCACACACAGTTCATATTCAACAGTTCGCAGTCTAATAAAGCATCTGATATCATCCTTGGAAAACTTAGTGCAATAGAAGAGGCTAAGCTAGAATATGTGGGACCGAATAATGGTTTCGATGAAATTTTAGAAGAGATAGATCAGCGCTGTGAACTATCCATTGCACAGTTTGAACTACTTCCACCTAAAAAAGAGATGGAAATGCCAGAAAATCCCATGGGTAATCACTGGTTTAGAATTCTAAAGAAGCCATATGGTACTGACCCCATTAGGGGTGTATATATTATGTCAGAAAAACCTGCCAGGGCAGAAGTTCTTACAGAGGTTATAAAAGACAATGTATATGAAGCCACAACTGACAATGCATTCCTGTCTTACTTCGTTTCTGAGATGCACGTGAAGAGAATTCCAACCATAGCAGCATTCCAAAAACTCGACAAACCGGTGTTCAATTTATGGATCGTCTTTCCCTCCCTGTTTAGAAATGAAATACTTAAAATAGCATCCGATGCCAGGGAAGACCTTCCAAACTGGCATCCTGCACTTAAATCACTGGCCTCTCTTAAGGAAATTTTGAATTAATTTAGTCATCATTTTTAAGTGATAGGTATTCAAACCTACCATATCACAAATCACTAAATATCGTAGAAGTAGTTTATCACTGCATTTTGTCCTGTTAATAGCTCGTTTGCATATACAAACTTTTTACCTTTATAAGTGACTTTTTGGACCATATGATTACATTGATTGGTGGATTATCCATAACCTGCAAAGTGATAGTAACTCTTTAATAGTATTGAGGAAATAAGATATCATGCGCATCGCTGACATTGACAAAATTTTGGATCGGAGAATGGTCTTGACAATGAAACAGGATAATGAGATATTTCTGGCATCCAGAGAAATAGAAGCTAGAATTCCAATAAATATTATTGAGGAAGAAGATAAAAAGTATATGCTTATAAATTTTCCAAGTTCTTTCGGTGAAGTACAGAAGAACAGAATTTTCTTGAAGAAATATAATGCAAAAAATATCGGATCACATTACGTCATAAAGGAGAGAATCAATCACGTTGAAAAATGGAAATATATTCAGGAAATTATGAATTTACCATCGGTGGTTGTTAACAGGATAAATCTGAAAGGTGGTCTCATTGCTTTCTATTTCAGGTACCACCATTCTGTAAAGAACAAAATTTCTAACATTCTCTCAGGTTATACTGATGGAGATGAAGCACAGATAGAAACAATGGATCCATCACCTGGAATATTGAAAATTCTTGACAGACTTGATCAATTTTATTCTCTGGGAATGGTACAGGTTTCTATCCCTCTTACGGAGGAGGAGAGAAATTTAGTTGGATTTGTAAGAGACGATTTCATAGGAGAAAGCACGAATAGTTTAATTTCTGGGAATGGGATCAATGCCATTGTATATACAGGTGGAACTGTTGAGAATCCACATTTAAATGAGATATATGGAGAATCTGGGTTATACGAAATGAGCTTAAAAGATAACACTCTTATGGGATGGAGAGAAAAATTGAACAGGATACCGGTAATCAGGTTCAGACAGTTCATACGAATTCTGAACCATGATCTTCACATACTTACACTTCTTCCATATTCGCAAACAGATCTTGCATACAGGGCATTCTTTGAGGAGTTAAGTGAAAGTAACAGGAAAGATGCATCATTAGATTTCACATGTAAATATAATAGAAATGTAATGGAAAATTTCTAGGATTTATTAAAACCAGAGAATTACTGAAATATCCTTTTTTTAAACAGGGTTAAAATATTTCTTATTAATTCATTAACTGATTGGGATGAAAGTGGATGAAGCGTTAGATGAATTATTTCATGAAATAGTTGATTTGTCTAAAAAAATTTATAGTTATGCAGAGCTAGGAAGCGATGAAATAAAGTCTTCAACTTTGTTATCAGAATATCTTGAGAAAAGAGGATTCATAATAGAGAAAAATTACAGGGATATGAAAACGGCCTTCAGGGCTGACAATGGTCATAAAGGATTGAGGGTAGGACTTCTTGCAGAGTATGATGCACTTCCCAATGGTCACTCCTGTGGGCATAACCTAATTGCTGCGTGGGCAGCAGGAACTGCAGCAACACTAAATCTTCTCGATGAGAATATAAATATAAAAGTTTACGGTACACCCTCTGAGGAAGCTATTGGACCGTATGCTGGAAGTAAATGTTTGCTTGCGGACATGGGTTCATTCAAGGATACAGATTTTGTATTAGGTGTTCATCCGGACGATAGATGGGCAGTGGGATCAAAAGCTCTGGCAGATATAACACTGGAACTTAGATTCCACGGAAAATCCGCCCATGGTGCTGATTCTCCTGAGAAAGGCATAAATGCACTGGATGCCGCTGTTGCAACTTACAATGTCATTAATAGTTTAAGAGGCTGGGCAAAACTGGACAAACACCTTGTTGTTGGAATGATCTTCACTGAATCGGGAAGGGCAACAAATGTGATCCCAGAAAGGGCAACCCTGCAGGTTGAAATGAGATCAACTTCCACTGAATTCCTTGGTAATTTCGAGAATAAGGTAAGAGATGCAGCCATGGGCATAGCGGCAGCCTATGGTGCCGATATTACAATAGATCAGATCACTCCACTTTACAAGACTTACATAAACAATGGGACGTTAAATTCAATCTTAAAGGAAAATCTTGAAAAAATGAACATTAAAGCTGAGGATGCAGGGTCGGAAACAGGATTTGCTTCTGGGAGCACAGACGAAGCAAATGTAAGCTGGGTTGTGCCTACAGGTCATCTTGATTTTCCCATAGGATATCCCGGAATTCCAGGTCATTCTGATGAATTCAGGGAGGCAGCGAATCCAGACAGAGTGGAAAACGTTTTAAGGAATGCCATAAAGGCAACTATATTGACGATCCTTCAGATAGCCAGGGAAAACAAGATTCGACAAATAAAAGATGATTTTGAGAACAGTGATGGCAATGAACAGTGAATTCAGCGAGTCAAAAGAAATAATTGCTCCACCACATCTCTCTCCGGGAGATGATATAAGGGTAATAGCACCAGCCAGTGCCCCCGATATGAAGAATTTATCTAAGACCATTGCAAGACTCTCCAAACTTGGATACAGAGTATCTCTGGGAAGAAATATAAGAAGGCTGGTTCAGAGAAATTCTCTGGCAGCTCCAATACAGGAAAGGGCGCAGGAAATAATGGAGGCTTTTCAGGATGACTCCGTAAAGGCTATTGTTTGCGCAAGGGGTGGCTATGGTTCAATTCATGTTTTACCGTTTCTGGATTATGATATCATAAAGAGCCATCCAAAGATCTTCATGGGTTACAGCGATATTACTGCACTTCATATGGCATTTAATAAGCTTTCTGGACTTATCACATTTCACGGTCCAATGGCTGCCTCTGATCCAGATGAATTCCATAAATCATCATTCAAGCTACTTGTGGATATACTGAATGGTCAATCCAGTGATATTTCAGGATTCGTGGAGAATGTTGTTAAATATATTCACAAGGGAAAGGTTGTTGGAAGATCAATTGGCACAAACATATCAGTTGCAATTTCTCTCATAGGAACTCCATATATGCCATCGACCGCTGGAAGAATACTTTTTGCTGAAGATACTGCCATTACCTCAGGCGATCTGGAC
>JAKBRR010000214.1 GCA_021845325.1 Thermoplasmata archaeon | reverse complement strand
AGTGGTAAAACTCAATGGAGAAATTCCTAAACTCCTCTTCTGTAATATCGCCCCTGGCAAATCTGTCAATAAAAGCATTGTTTGTGGCATTGTGCTTTTTAACAAATTCGTATGTCTTTGCATAAAAGTTTTCTTCATTTACTTCGTTTACTATCATACATTATATGATCATTGACAGGGTATAAAAATTTTGTTGATAGAAATTAAGCATAAATACTAGTTTCGAAAACAAACTCACTATCATCTGCCAACATTTTAAGGAAATCATCATCCAAAATACCAGTGGATTTGATCTGCTCTCTGGGAAGGCAGAATTTTTTCTGTCTCTTTAACAATGAAAGGCATAGTTCTTTCCTTGCAACTGTTGCCATATCTCCGGTGATAATGAAGGTACCATCCTGATTGATCATTTCAATAGAAAAGCGTTTGAGTTTACCTTTCTGGTTTAAATAAAATATGTTGTTTCTTGCTTCAATTATAAATATCCTGTCAAGACCCAGGTAAGGCATCATTAAAATTTCATTTATGTTCCTCTTTTCCAGCGAGTTGTCAAGGCGGGTCTGTCTGTTCATAATATATTCATATATGGAGGAGGACACGTCCTTTTCACAGAGAAATATTAATTTACTTCCTGGAAAGTGGTTGATTTTATCCATTATTCTCTGTGGTTTGGATATATCTGAAATTTCTGACTCTACAACAATTCCTTCACCACCATTCAAAAAAAATCCATCTGCTCTGTAACCATTTATCATCACTTCTTTCTGAAGGAAAATGTTTCTTCCTTCCAGATATTGAGAAAATAGTTCTGTTATAAATTCATGATTTTTTTTCTTCTCTTCCATAGGTTTGGGTGTTGTGCTTTCATCTGAACCGTATCTGGAGATACTTTCTTTTTTGATAAACTCTACATCCGTTTGATTCTCCATATCCCATTTTACTGGTTTGAAACTCAATGGAGGCTCAGAAATACCTGAGAAATTATTCCACATCGTTACATAATTTCTTGGAGATGACAAAATAGATTTGACTGTATTATTCTTAAGTGATTCCGGTCTTAAGGATGATGACAGTAAATTTGCATCGTATTCAGAACATCTGAATGCAAAGAATGAACCTGCGTTACCAATGATTGAACTTAGATTATGCCTGTCGTATTGATCCAGATACTGGGATGAAAGCGTCAGAAATACTCCATATTTCCTTCCCTCGCTGAGTATCTCCGCAATTATCTTGGCCGGGAAGTTCTGTGCCTCATCCAGAAGTAGAAATGTCTTATTTCTCTTTGATGATCTCAAAGAACTGTTCCAGATCTTGAATAAAATAAGTGTTCCGATCAGCGAAGTCATGTCTCCGGACATCTGTGTTTTGGAAACCTCCACAACTATGAGCTTATTTCCCTCTTCAAGCAGAGAACCAAGGTCAACGCTGTCAACCCTTGATGAAATGAGCCTCCTCAATTCGGGTCTCGATAATATGGGAACAAGTTTGTTAATTGTGCTCGCAATGAAATCATTCCAGCGGTTTTTATCTGAAATTACTGTTTTCAGTGCATTCCATACGTCCTCTGGAATTTTTCCCTCCATTTCCTTAAGTGCATCTCTTCTGGATATCATTGAAAGAAAATCTGAGAGATTTGCTTCAGGATCCAGTGTGATCATGAATCTAAGGATTGTGGTGAAAACAAGTTCAAGTCTTGGTCCCCATGTCCCCTTTGAGAAGAGAGATTCGCCGCTGAACAGATCCTTTATGGTATCTGTTATTACGCCTGTATCTCCAGAGTTTTTCCCGCTTCTGGATAAGACATTGAAACCAATTCTCTTCCCGTCCACAGAGTATTTTTCCTGCGTTGAAATATAAACAACTTCCATATTTTTATTTTCAGCAATAATCTCATCAGACAGCTGGCCATGAGGATCAAAAATTACTATATTGGAGTTGGGAACGCCTGAATATATCTTCCAGAGAGAGGCCAGAAGATTGCTTTTTCCGGTTCCGGTTCTCCCAACAATAAGGTTGTGGTTTATTATGTGACTTATGGGAATTCTGACTTCAGAAAGCCCGGAATAACCCAAGGTCACATGTTCTTGATCTTCATCATTTTTCCTGGTTCTTCCAGGAGATATTTCATAATCAAACATAGGTATTCAAAGGGTAATAACCTGATCTCTATTTATTTCAATGTCTTTGATTAGGGTTTCAATCTCTCCAGTTTCAACACCCGACGATACTCCAACTGTGGCAATAATATCTGGATAAACCTTTCTCAATAACCAGGGTCCATAGTTTGAAACAGAAAATATCCTGAACTGATCGGTCTCGTGATGTTCCTGAAGAATTCCCATATTATCTTCATCTAAATGGTAAAAACCATTTTTCAGTGAACCTCCGATTTTGAAGAGATCAACCCAGATTTCTCTATTCATATCCTCGCTTGAAAATACCATAATTTTATGAATTCCATTAAATGTGCCTGTGCTCACATTATGGAATTTTTTCAAAAAATTTCCCTCAATGAAATTGGTGGAAACTTCCCAAGACATCCTGCCTATCCTCTCTTCTTCAAACCAGAAGTATTTCCTTTTCTTTCCAGCATAATAGGATCGTGAGATGAAATCGCTTCTTTCAGGAAATTTTCCTATCTGTATATGTGACAATATATTCATTATGAGATCAGTGAAATTTTGTTCTGAATTTGGCATACTCCTTATTTCCAATGTTGTGCCAAATATCCATACGCTGGCTGCCACTGCTCCTGAATAATCTACCCCGAAAAAAACTGGATAAGTTACACCGTTTACCATAATTGTTCTAACACTGATTTGTGAATATGGTAAGGAAAAAGTTTTTAAGAGACTTTTAGGAAATGAAGGATAAAACCAGTCCATGAAAAATTCCTTGACTCTTATAATTTGATTATTGATTTCAACCTCAAACCTCAAGGTATCCCATTTTTCGGAATGCGTTCTTATGGAAATATTACTTGCATTTTCCGGCAGGATTGTTACAAAGGGCAACTGAATGTCGTTTAAATCCTCCCTGTTATCAATTTTTTTTAACATATGATGCATCAGTTTGCACTTACTATTTTGTTAGTGAGGTTTCCTATACCTTCTGCCCCGACGGATACAATATCTCCATTTTCTAGAAACCTCCCGGAACCTCCCATGGCTACCCCTGACGGTGTTCCGCTGGTGATTATGTCGCCAGGTTCAAGAGTTATGAACTGAGACACCTCAGCTATCAGTTCTGGAAACGAAAATATCATATCGCGAATATTGCCTTCCTGCCTCTTTTCATGGTTAACATACGTATTGATCTGAAAATCGGGTATGTCTTTGTCGAGAATCCAAATTTTCGGCCCTATTGGAAGGAAAGTGTCCGATGCTTTTCCAAGAAGCCAGTTTTTTCCAAGCCTTTCCTGATAATCATTCTGATAATCACGGGCACTTATGTCATTACAAACAGTAAAACCAAAAATTGATTCTGCTGCATTTTCAATTGTGGCTGCTTTGACCCTGCTGCCAATAATGGCTGCAATCTCGCCCTCATAGTCAAGATATTGAACCTTATTTGGTTTCAGTATACTTCCATTGTTTCCAACCAGAGCATTACTGAACTTTGTGAAAAAGTACGGTCTTTTAGGGCTCGGTACCCTGTTTTCTTCGGAGTGGCTTCTGAAATTTATTGCAGGGAGAAATATTTTCTTCGGATTCACAGGTATATCTTCCACGATGTCAGCGGAATATTCATCCAATTTGTCAGGGATTCTCTTATGAAGTTCGGATATAGCTCCATTGATATTGGAGGAATCGTTTATATATGAATATAAATAATATTTTCCATTTTCTGAAAGGAGAATGCTTTTCTTCCCATCCTTAGAATTGTTCACTATGAAATCCATATTAGTGTATTTTAATTACATTATATAAATATTGCAGAAAAAGGCTTTAGTTATGAGAAATTGAGACTGGCTGAAAAGTCATATATGGCATAATTTGTGAAAAACCACATCAGCGGCAGCGAAATGGCAAGAAAGATAAT
>JAKBRR010000213.1 GCA_021845325.1 Thermoplasmata archaeon | reverse complement strand
AGGCACGAACAAGGCTATATTGAGAATTATTTGTATCTTGAAATTCATCTATGCACATATATTTATAAACAACTTGGTACCTTTTTGCTATAGCAGGATATTTCTTGAACAGTTCATATGTCTTAAAGATAAGTGAGTCATAATCCAAAGCATTGCTTTGATCCAACTCTTCTTCATAAGCGTTGTAAAGAAGGGATATCGCATTTCCAATTTCCTTATCTTGAAACAATTCAATACAATTATTAGGCAGTAAGAGGCTTGACTTCAAGTTGTGAATTAAGGATAATAAGTTCTTATCCGGTCGAATTTCAACGTCGTTAATCTTCCGCACTTTCTCTATAGCTTTGCTCAACACTGTCTGAAGATCAGCATCAAGGGTATAGATGTTAAAATTTGGGTTTATACCAATATTAGAGCCCTGCTCACGCAGAACCTCTGCGCAGAACGAATGAAAAGTACCTATAAAAAGTCGGCGTTCTAATCCTTGCACGTAATCCACAATTCTTCTTCTCATCTCGTCTGCTGCTTTGTTAGTGAAGGTCAATGCTAAAATACGAAAATTCTCCTCTCGTGTCAAATCCAATATATGGGCTATACGACAAGTAAGGACTCTTGTCTTGCCGGATCCTGGTCCAGCTAGAACTAACAACGATCCTGTATCCCACTCCGCAACTTCTCTTTGAATAGGACTAAGGTCGTTTAATGCTTTTTTTAAAGAATCCGTTGTCATTCTGAACCTCCTTTTTTTGTTATGTAATCAATAGCGTTTGCAAAAAAATCTGGTATTCGACTCTTATCCGTATTTTTCGCTTTTAGTTTATCTATCAATGCATGCATATGCTTAAGTTTATCATTCTGAATATTTTTAACGACCTCTTCTCCGAATTCTTTATATCCGGATTTTTTAGGAAGCTTAACACCCTCATCTTCCAACATTTCTATATACTCCTGTGCAAAACCATTATTGTAAAGATACTTTTCTAAATCAGCATTCTCCATAGGAATCTCACGCACCAAATTATTTATTTTATCTTCTGTTAAGCCTCTATCTGCAACATTCTTAACAAATTTTTTTCCTTGATCATCGTTGTCTGTTAACATGATCCAAGAGATGTCATAAGTTATCGAAAGAGCAACAAAAATACCTGGTGAACCATTATTTTGGAAATCTATTACAGTAATACCATATAGATCTAAAGGCTTATTCATTAGTTCTGCAAAGTATTTTAACAATAGATTTTCAGTTTGACCTTCACATAACAACCAACCGCGCGCAAAGAGAATTTCTCCGCGGACACGTTTTGCGAACGTATCAAGTTTCCCAATCTCTTCATCACTTATGTATAATTGTGATTCATTATAGAGTTTCTTGAGTTTTATTTTAACTTCTTCTTCAAGATACAATTTTTGTAATGCTAAAAGTTCTTCCTTTTTGATTCTCTTCTTCACGATAAGCGTTTGGGTATTTACTTTATACTCAAATCTAGGGCTATTGCCGATACAAAATTTTAAGAGTTCTGGAGTATTAGGTATATTGGAGACAAACTGCCTTTTGATGTAAAATACTTTTGATAATGCTCCATATCTTCGAAATACTCTAATATTGGTGAAAGGGATATCTTGAATAAAGTATGGTGAATGACTTGAAATAATTTTCTGGCTCGTTATTTCACTTAAACTTGCTGCTATAGCACGAGTAGCCTGCGGATGAAGGTGTGCCTCAGGCTCCTCAAGAGTTAGTATGGCTTCAGTCTCCTGCTTGAATGATGGTTTAAGAAGTAAATCTATATAAGATTGGAACAGAAACAATACAGAAAGACTCTGAGTGCCCTGTCCGTAGCTTGACAGTGGAAACTCTATATTGCTTCCATCAGATTTAATTGCAAGCTCTGACTTTGACATCAATTCCCAAGGCTTAAGCGGAAGAGCATGTATACTTGTGTTTTTCCTGTTACCTAGTGCCATGATTTCCTGTACCTTTCCTAACGATTCTCTTAATTGTTCAAGTCTTGAGTCTGCAGCCAGTAAATTCTCATTGAGTTTTTTGAGGTCATCTTCAAGTTCT
Source organism: Thermoplasmata archaeon (assembly GCA_021845325.1). Next base: position 1,981 of record JAKBRR010000213.1, on the reverse strand, counting down.
TCCCTTTGTTTATCGTTAATTTTGAGATCTTTAATGATTCTCCCCCAATACTGGGACCGTGGAGAGAATTCATCATTTGAATCTCTTAGGGGTGATAGATAAAACAAACGAATGTAAGACAGAAATCTCGCAAGGTAATATATTTGAGCACCATTTTCTTTCAATGGTTGACCACTTAGAGCAAGAAAATCCCACCTAATATCAAAATTCATTAACGATTGATCATATACGCTTGAAAGACGTAGACCTATTGAGTTTGTGCGTTCATATCCATCTGTTTGAATAATTTCACTAAGGTCTTGCAAGAGAGTATCTGGCCATTCATTCGGAGTATCTTCACGAAACCATAGCTCTATGACTATTCCTGGTGATGTTTCTGGTCTATCTTCAGGCTTTGACATGTGGTAATCATATTCATCAAATGGAGGCTTGCGAGTGTTTATGTTGTACGGTAATGCGATCTTTAAAGCATCGATAAAAGAAGTCTTTCCAGAGTTGTTTTCGCCGACCAAAATAGTGGTGTCGCCTATAGGCATACTTATGTCAACAAGATTACGAAAATTTTTTACCTTAATCTCTCTTAATTTCATTTCAACACTTTTATACATGTATGAATTTGTATTATTATTTTTGCGTTTTTATTGATACTTCATTCCCTGTTTATTTTGTTCATACATCTCTTCTCTATTTTATTGAAATATATACCTAAAAATGCGAGCTTTAAATCATTATCAAAATAGAAATTAGATCGCACAAAAATTGAATAGCAACCTTTGAGAGGCTTAAATCTATTTCGAATTGATTTTAGAAAGGATAATAACAGAGTAGAATATTATACACTATGCAGTTACAAAGATATCATTTATGGTGCATTAAAACGATTATTGCTGGTAAGAACGAATACTTCGTCAAGTTCAATAAGACTACAGTACAACCAAAATGTTTCTTTTTTGCCTCCACACTAATAATAACAAATCCTAGTTTAGCATCTCAACAATTATCACTTACTTACCTACCTAGACATAGATATCTTTTTGAATCTAACGCTTTACAGCTTTTTAATAACGAAGGAAAGAAAATTAAACCTCAAGATTCTGAAGATTTTTTGAGAGTTTGGCCAGCATTTGGAAAATATGGAGGTGGATTTGAAGTATTAGTAGAAACGAACAACTCTGAAATAACACCAATGTCTGATAATATTTTAATTGATGGAGGTCTGGTTGATCGTTTCCATCAAGATGCGGTTTTACCAATGACAGAGAAGATTCTGCAGCTAATTTATAGTCAAGTAAACAATATTTTTCATCAAGAGATTGGAACTGGTTTAGTTAAAGAAGGATTACCAGTTTTTAAATGGCGAATGGATCAGAACAACTTTACAATTTCAGTAGGAATTAAGGAAACTCCAGATGGAATGATTTTGCACATCTGGGGGGCAAAGTGGAGAGATTTCAATTCATTTAGATGTGTATTTAGAAATTTCGAAGATGAATTTCAAGCGTTTTTGATTGGAAGAGATGAACTCGAAAATAGATTTAAAAATGATCAAGATGGTTATTTTAAGAATTTCTCAAAAAAAATTGAGAAAGTTATTACAGAATTAAAAGAATGCGAAGAAGAATACCCACTATTGAGATATTGCATTCCTACGGAGCATATATTTAAACTTCCACAAAACAGCGCTTCTTCCGTGCGCAATTAACTTTTTTCCAATTATAAACTTTTCCGATTTGTTTTTAAGTGGGGATATCCACGAAGAATTTCATAAGAACATTTCAGTATATAGTAGTTTTTCCTCTATACTAAGATTCAATAAAATATAGACCAGTTCATTATAACTACAATAAAACTCTTTTATTGAAGAAAGCTAATCCAGTCTGATATCTTATTTTCCAATATTTCTTGCAGTTCTGATTGGTCCTAGTTTTTTTCATAACAATAACCCCTCCTGCATTTCACTATATGCGTGAGTTATAAAGCA
>JAKBRR010000212.1 GCA_021845325.1 Thermoplasmata archaeon | reverse complement strand
GAAATTCTGCGCAAGACCGACCGCTGCAACCACAGACTGAAATTCTTCTGTTGTTGTTACCCCCAGTATTTTTCTTGCTATTACCGCTTTTGGAACATTTGAAGTTGTTCCGCCGACTGTACCTATTGCCAGTGGAATACTTATCTTCCCAACAATGTTTCCGTTTTCATCCTGAGAAAAACTTGACAGAGAAGTATACGATCCATTCATGGATGCATACGCATGTGCATTAGCCTCTGCCTGACGCCAGTCATTCATTGTTGCAATGAGTACCGCGTCAACTCCATTCATTATTCCCTTGTTATGTGTAACAGCTCTGAAAATATCGTATTTTGCCATTTCCGATGCTTTCACTATCCTTTTAACGACTCTGGAACCGCCAATATCTTCTGCTTTGAACACTGCCTCCGCCTTTGAAATCCTTCCTGGTGTGAGGTTGCTCAGTATTCGTAAAACAACTTCTCCTCCAGTTAGTTCTTCGAGATATGGAGCTGTAATTTCGCACATGGAATTTATGACGTTTGCTCCCATTGCCGCACCAACATCAACTATGAGATGAACAATAATCGTTTTTTCCAGTACAGGAAGTATTCTTATTTCAAGATCAACGGCACCTTTCTTCATTTCACGGAGTGTTTTACTTACAGAATTAGCCAGGGTCAGTATCTGTGATTTCTGTTCTTCTATGACCTTGATTGATCCCATTATATCTGGAACTTCAGTTATTTGAATCTGCCCAATCATCATGGAATTTGTGGACATCGCGGTAAAGCCACCCGATTTTCTCGCTATTTTTGCTGCGTTTGAACATGCAGCAATAACAGATGGTTCCTCCACTGCCATAGGTATAAGATATTCTTTCCCGTTTATGAGGAAGTTTGTAGCAATACCGAATGGTATTTCCATGGCTGTAATGAAGTTCTCAATGAGCTTATCGCCAATTTCCGGATTTAGAGTACCGGTATTTTTAAGCAAATTTATCTGATCATTATCCAGATCTGAAAAAGCAGATACCAGTTCTATCCGCTCCTTAATTGTTTTCTTATAAAATTCCCTGAGTTCTGAGGAATGCATTATAAGGTGATAGGTACGAACTTAAACAATTTTTCTAATGCATAATTGAATTGAATATGGGAAGTCTTTATTACACAACAGATTTATGGATTGCTTTGACCAGCTTTACCTATTAATAGGTTTAATTTATGTACTCCTGTGAAAGAATCATATAACATAGGTGTCCTGGGTGGAGCTTCTCCGCAGGAAAAATATCTGAAAATTGCGGAGAGGGTCGGGGAACTTATCGCCAAGAGCGGGCATATTCTCATTAATGGTGGATTAAGTGGCGTAATGGAATATGCCGCCAAGGGCGCTTATGAAGCCGGTGGTGTTGTTGTTGGGATACTTCCCGGATATGACCACCGCGAAGCAAACAGATATACAACTGTTCAAATACCAACCGGCATTGGTTTCGCAAGAAATTTTCTTATAATACGGGCATGCCACTCTCTCATTGCCATAGACGGTTCCAATGGGACAATATCAGAATCATCCTTTGCGATATCAGAGGGAAAATCTGTTATATCACTGGATTCCATTGAACTGAAACCAAAGAGAGAATGGGAGGGTAGTTTCATTAGAGCAAACGGCCCGGAAGATGCAGTGGAAAAGGCTATCAATGAAGCAGAAAAATTATCCAAAAAAAATGTAAGAAAAGATAGTTCAGTTAATGAATGATCTTCTTTGTTTCCTCAATCTTTCTTAATTTTTCTGCAGAATAATATTTTGATCTTATTCCGTAATCTCTTGCAAGCGACGCGAGATACGCACTCTGCAGCCCCATGCTGCAATAAAATATCATTTTGTCAGGATGATCTTTAGACTTGATCAAATCTATTGCCTTAGGCAATGGAATGTTCAGTGAATTCCCATAGTGCCAGTTTTTATATTCAACTGGATTCCTGAGATCTATTACGAGTTCTGACCCTGAAATATCATAATCCTCAATATTAATTTCATCAAGAATCCTGATGGCCCTGGCTGTCTTCTTAACGCGTATTGATGAAACTGCTTTTTCAATAAAATTAACATTTTGCATATCTGAATCCAGTTCTTCTTTCTTTATCCGCGTAATTGGTGTTTCCGCAAACAGGGAGCAGAATTCACCCATTGGTGAGGTCGGAAACGTACCAATCTTTCTGGCCAAATCGGATATTTCATCCTTATCGAATCCTATGAGGGGCCTCAATACAGGTATTGTCATGCCACTGCTCAGTTCTTTAATATTCTCCGGGGTCTGCGAGGATACCTGACCGGACGATTCTCCGGTGATTATTCCATTGTATCTGTGCTCTATGGCAACTGCCTCTGCAATGGAATACATTATCTTCTTGAAAGTCACATTGGGATATTTAATTGATTTTCTATTTATCATTTCCGGTATATAAGGTCTGAAATCACAAATAAAGGTGTTTGAGCTGTATCCATATGACCAGCGATTATGCAATATGGAAATGGCACGGTAAAACTCCATGGTATCAATTGGATCTGCCATCGATATAAAGAGAAAGTCCACAGGGGAACCTCTCTTCATCATCATCCATGCTGCAACCGGGGAATCAATCCCCCCTGAAACCAATGCAAGATACCTGCCTTCAGTTGCCAGTGGTAAGCCACCTGGGCCCTTCATTTTTTCTGTAAAATAATATACCTGATTATCTCGTATCTCTATGTAAACCTCTACCTGCGGGTTATCAAGATCTACTCCTGATGATTTTTCATAAAGCTTGTCAGCAATCGCCTTCGATACATCCATTGACTTAAAACTGTGATCACCAATTCTTCTTGTTCTTACAGAAAAGGTTTTTCCTGTTACCTGTTCTGCAAAGAGCTCATATGCTGTTTCTACTATATCTTCGATTTCCGTTAATTTGAATCTCTTAGCTTTAGAATATGATTTTACCCCAAAAATTCTAGACAAAATATTGCCAATTGAATCTTCATCTGATTCAACATATATTCTGCCAAACACACACTTAACTTCCGCGGTAAGACCATTTGTATTCAATGCATATTTTATATTGCTGACCAACCTTGATTCCATTTGTCTTCTGGAACTTTTTCCCTTGAGGCCTATCTCTGAGTATCTTATAATGTACATTCCTTCTTCCTTACTCTATGTTTACCCCAATTAATATTGGCTCTTCCTTTGTAATCCACTTTCTTGCCGTCACTTCACGAAGAGATTCAGCTACTTTCATCCATCTGTACAGCGAATCTACTTCATATAAAACAGCAAATTCCTGGTCTGCAATGCTGAAAGAATATGTTGTATAAGACAGGATTCCCTGGTTCATAGGGTGTGTCATTGCAGTTTTTATGTGTTCATCCATTATTTTCTTTCTTGTCTCATAATCAATAAGATACCACTCAGGGTCCTTACTCATGGGATATCCTACAAAATATTTCAGACCCTTCTTTTTCAGATCTTCTTCAATATGTGTTGCATTTTTTAGATATGGAGATTTTACATAAATGGAAAGCATGCTGAATGTGGATTTGGCCAGATGCCCGGATTTTGAATAAATGACATCCATTGCATCCCTTATAATTGACGGGTTTCTTGATGACAGCCATATTATGAAATCTGAATCGTATCTGAGAGATCGGTATATCCTGGTATGTATGATTCCCTTTATCTCATCAGGCAGGGTAGCAAATTCTTTGAAAATTTTTATAATATCTTCATTGGTTTTCCAGTGTTTTTCCCTTATTTTAAGGCAGAGAACCTGCATGTAAATTACATCTTTATCTTCATTAATTTCAGGATATGATTTTTTTTCATTTATAACGGAATCGCCCATATTTGTAATTACTTTCCATATAATAAAAGGTGTGAGATCAAAACTCCACGTTTGAAAGAGGTAATTTCCCTTTACAATTCATGGAGATGAATCTAATAATGCCTCATTTTTTTAATATAATTGTAAAATTCACTGAAACATAAAAAAGTCATTTTCCAATTTAAGAAGTATTTTTGAAGTATCAGCA
>JAKBRR010000211.1 GCA_021845325.1 Thermoplasmata archaeon | reverse complement strand
ATGGATCCCTCCTGGCAACTGAATTCAAATCTCAATCAGATTGAGACATGTCAAAATGCACATTTTGTCATGTCATGGGTTCCATCTTGACTGTTTGTTTATATACTCATTTCATAGACTGGAAAGAGATCTCTAAGCGCACAAACCACAAACCTATTTAAACAGTTAGATAATGTCATGTTATGCCTTTACCCGTACCAAAGAACATGATGATCCAATCCAGTGGAAGATCTTTGTCAATAGATTTTTTTTCAGATGATGAAGTTCAGAAGATCTTTCATGAGATATCCAACAAGATCAGCACAGACAAAAAGAGAACAGATAAACACAGGAGATATTTTCTCCTGGTAGAATTCTTGTACAGAACAGGAGGTAGAATAGATGAAGTTCTCCTGGTTAAACCTTCTGATGTAAATCTGGCAACAAATTCGATCAGGATGAAAACTCTAAAACAAGGGAAAGATAAGAATGGGGTTCAAAGGGAGAAGTACAGGGTTATTCCGTTACATATAGAATTACGGGATGCATATATGCAATATCTCCTTGAAATGAACATTTCAACAAAATCTGAGGATCCTTTATTTCCAATGTCAAGGCAGGTTGTGGATCTCTTTTTTAAGAAAATGCAGGATAAACTCGGCTTTAAGATTCATGCACATAAATTCAGGCACACATTTGCAGTTAAGGCCATAATGGATAACGTTCCATTGAATGTATTGCAGCAATGGCTGGGGCATTCATCTGTTTTCACAACAAGCATTTATACTCAGATAACAGGTATGGATACTTCGGAGTTTATGGGAAGGGTGAGATGAAGGCAAAAGGCCCAAAAAGACGAGGTTAAACGTGAAGAAACAACATACAAATATACCATTTCAGAAAGAGTTTCACGCAGCCATAGATAGTTTTGGGTACGAATGGGTAGAAATAGGAACTAACATAATTCTGAATTTAGATAAGAGGACCATCCAACCATACGATGTGACCAAGTCCGTAGGCCGGTTGTTTTACAAAGATTTCCTCCAAAGATTGAAAAAACAAAAAAAGAGTGAATGGGTCTTCAAAATTATGAGTTCAGAGATAACAGTTCTGAGGTACTCAGTGATCAGAGAAATCCTGTCAGATATCATCGTCATTGTTGCCTTTTCCTTTATCCTATATTATTTTATTTTTGTTGTCTTTACCCCAATAGGTATCATAATCGACCTCTTGGCAATTGTATCTATTATTGTATCATTCCATTCTTTAATAAGTGAAATATTCCTAGATGATCGAACTTTGCTAAGTAAAAGATTTGGTTTCAAAAAAACTGATAGGGGCTTTGAAACCTATAGTTACAATATTTTGAGGTCAATACAGAAGTCAAAGTGCATATTTCTTCTTGTTTCCGCAATTTTTCTAACGATCTCCCTCTTATCGTTTATATATCATAGCCCATCTTTAATCTACGTTATCAGTGTATTTAATTTCATTGGCCTATTGCAATTTTCTTTGCTAACGGCATTCCAGTATTATAAGAGTAAGAAAAAGCAAGAAAATATTAATGGCCAAAAAACTACTTTATTGGCAGTCGTTGGGATATTCTCATTACTTGTCTTATACATAATGGTTTTTATCTTTTATTATCTTCCAGCAGTAATCTATTTATCTATTATTATAGACCTGCTTGTAATATATTCCATTCCCACTTTAGTACTGGGTCTCATAAAGTTCAACGAATTTAGGAAGTGGTCAGAATCAATTCATACTATATCTAAGGGACGATGGGGTCAATGCAGCGAGAAAATATTAAATGAAAAGAACATAGCCAATATTAAGCCACCAGAGATAAAGCAATAGATCATGTACATAGGAGCAATGGTTGAGTTTTAATTCATATATCTGTTATCAATGACGTTGAGATCTATTATATTTTTAAGAGTTAGAAAGGGGATTCAATTCCGTGATATCTAAGAAAGAAAATGGGAACCAAAAGGATTGTTTGAGGAAATGCAACTGCTTTGAATGAAATAGTAATCTTAACAATTTTTATACCAAAGCCCTTTAAATATTTGGTGATATTATAGTTGTGGAAGTTAAGCAAGAGTTAAGAGGAAACAACAATATAGCAATGCTACCTTCTTACATAAGTACGATTTTCAAGGAAAAGTTCAAGGAAAGCATAAACATTCTTGAACAGCTTTACAAAAAAAATAAGAGATGGATTGTCACATATTCTGGAGGAAAAGATAGCACAGCTCTTGTGGTTTTAGCACTGTATATGAAAACTGTCCATCCCGATATTGACCTTAACATTACATATTCTGATACTATGATGGAGATCCCTCAAATGTCTGTTGTTGCATATACATTTTTAAAATCCATAGAAAATAGTTACCCTGCAAAGGTTAAGATTGTCTACCCTGATATTAATGATACTTACTGGGTCCGAATGATCGGAAGAGGATACCCACCACCTGGACCTAGATTTAGATGGTGCACACCTAAGATAAAGATCAAACCTTCAAGGAAACTACACGAAGACAATGGTTTATTCATAACAGGGCTAAGAATGGGAGAAAGCCAACAAAGGGATATAAGACTTAAAAGTTCATGCCTGAATGGTGGGGCCAATGAATGTGGCAGTGATGTTTGGGTTAATCAGAAAGGGATAGACGTTGCAGCTCCTATTATACACTGGTCAGCAGAGGATGTATGGTATTTTTTGATGTTTCCTGGCAAAAAGGCAATACCAGAAACACAACTCGTTGTGGATCTATACGGAAACACTTCAATGAGATTTGGATGCTGGATGTGTACTGTTGTAATGAAAGATAAAACCATGATTGCACTAGCAAAATCTGGAGATTACAAGGTTCAAAAGCTACTTGAATTTAGAGAGTGGATTGTTGAAGAGAGTAAAAAGCCTGAGAACAGATATTTTCGAAAGGACGGAAGAAAGGGGAGACTCAGGAAAGATTTTCGAAAACAAATATTGGAAAGACTGATAGCATTGCAGAAAGGGATTGGTATTGAAATAATTACTGAGGAGGAGTCAAGGATTTCATTGGAGATACTAAACTCGGAGAGATATGGAGAATATAATTAATGTAGTTCGTCTCCTTCAATTTTGGAATACAGAGATATTAAAAAACTTAGGATTTCCTCTTTAGTTTCTTTATCTTGAACTATTTTTAATATACCAACAGCGATATTGTCCCACAACTCTGGATGCTTTCTGAAAATAGGGACTTTTACTATAATATTTTCACCCTCTTTCTTGATATCCATTTCTGATACATTTTTTGTTCTTTCTCTTTTAATATCTGAGTTTTCATCAGCATTTAAGATTTCCTTTGTTAAATCGCTACCAGTTCTCCTTATATTTGCACTTCTCTTTGAGGCTCTCTCGTTCTTTATTTGAGATACAATATTGGAAACCCCAGTCCTACTTATAGCTTCTTTGATAACTCTTTCTGATGACTCTTGGAAAAGTTTCTCTTTACCACTCTTAGGGGCCACAGGAATCGGCTGCTTCTTTCGCCCGTCTGTGTCATTTATAACCTTTTTAAGATAATCCATTAAAAACGTATAAACAGACGAGCCTTCATAAAGACTTTCCCTATCCAAGTTTACTATCCTTTGAAACCCACTATCGAGATATATTTCAGAAAGAGTCTGGTGAAATATGAGGTACGTATCAGTAAAGATATTCGCAATATCACCCAAGTTATAACCCAGTGAAACATTGTGGACACGGAATAATGTTCCTCTAAATTCTAACGGTAGAATTCTCTTATTCTGGTGGTAATAATATCCAGTTAATTCTACATGAAGAGGTTCATTTTCTATCACGATTTCATCGTCTACCTTTGGGAGAACCCAAATTTTAGGGTATAAATCATCAAAACTATATTCAGCTATATCACTATCTGTAGGGTAAAGAAATGGCTTAAAAATCTTGAAATTATTTATCTCTTTCCCTTCTCTATTCAAAAAGATTCTTACCTCAAAATTAAATCCTTTTAATCTATCTATCAATTCATTATAATCTTTGTTATCGGTTCCA
>JAKBRR010000210.1 GCA_021845325.1 Thermoplasmata archaeon | reverse complement strand
GCTTATTAGAAAGAGAAATGACAGGCTCTTTGAAGAGGAGGCGGAATATTTCGGAAAGATTTTTGAAACAAATGACCAGAAGGAAGGTGCAAGCGCCTTTATTGAAAAAAGGAAGGCTAACTTCACTGGCAGATAAAAATTTTTTAAATTTTAAATTTCTTATTCATTAATATTGAACCGGAAGGAATCTTTCCAGCTTTTTCTTCAAGGCGATCAATTGTTTCTTCTGAGAAAATATTCCTTGAAAGATAGAGCTCCCTGTATTTGATTCCGTTATCCGGAAAAACAGTTACAATATCAGCGGGACCTGAAGATCTTGCCAGTTCCATTGCACCATAGTAATTTGCCCCTGAAGAATGACCCACATATATTCCGTAATTTTCTGCAAGATGCTTAACTGCTCCGAAAGCCTTTTCGGCGGTGACGGTCAGGAAACCATCGATGAGATCGATATTATCAAGAACAATTTTCTTGTCTTTTGCACTCACAAAATTTCTCAATCCCTGTATGAAACTGGTCTCGTCAGGTTGAATAAGATAAACCTTTATCTTTCGGTCTCTTTCTTTGAAATATTTGCCAATTCCTGTAATGGATCCTCCTGTCCCCATGCCTATGGCCACGTAGTCCGGGAGTTTTCCAAGTGCTTCTTCAATTTCAGGACCTGTTGTATAAATGTGTGCATTTGTATTTGCCTCATTTCCGTGCTGATACAGATTGATATACAGTTCCGGGTTGTCCTTTGCCTTTTTCTTTGCCTGATTAATGGCACCCTCAGTGCTCACAGGATTAGTACCATCTCTGCTCAGCACTATTTTCGCCCCTGTCTTTTCCAGTTCATTCATGGTGCCCTTTGATACTCCTGGTGGAACTATTATTTCTGCTTTAAGACCAAGAGCTGTTGCAATATTTCCAATAGCTATGCCGGTGTTACCAGAACTTCCTTCAACTATTACCTTTCTTATGCCATCTCCAGAATCGTATAGTGCTTTCTTTATCATGAAAAATGCGGCACGGTCCTTGATTGAACCAAATCTGTTAAACGATTCAAGTTTTGCATATATATTGGAACCATTTTCATGTGAAAAAGAAAAAACAGGTGTTTTACCAATACCAAATTCGTAAGCTTCCCGCTGTATATTTTTGTAGACAGTCTTATCATCCTGCACCATGAAATGTTCATTATGATATAACTGCGGAAATTAAAAGGATTGGCTTTATTGTGTTCATGTTTTTATATAGGCCTGCAAACAATCTCCCCTCTAAGATTATGTTTTTTAAATATACATGGCTTAAAGGTATGTACTAATATGTTGTTCCATAAATTTAAATTCTCGTGCACAATACTTGCCATATAATGAATTTCAGTTTTCTGACCATTATAACCATACTTTTACTCATTTCAGTTGCTTCGATGCTATTTTATATTTTAAATGCGGCATATGCATCGAAATATGTGAGAAAAAATTATGTTATGACCAATTTTTCAGAAAATGATGTGACAGCTATTATGCCAGTATATTCTGAAGATTCTAAGAGGATAGAGGAAAGCATAACTTCACTGGCAAACCAGGTAAGGAATGTTATAGTGGTTGTTGACGGTAACAGCGAAGATTATGATAATTTGCAGTTAATTCCAAAGGTTCTTCTCCTGAAGAATGGCAGCAGAATGGGAAAGAGAGAATCAATAGCAAGGGGAATGTCAAGGGTAGATACAAAATTTACAATGCTTATTGATGCGGATGCTTCCCTTCCAGAAGGAGGAGTAAGAAAGCTGCTTAATAATTTTACACCGGATGTTGGGGGAGTCGGAGCAAACGTAGGTATTATTCTACAGCCTGAGAACAAAATCTCCTACGCATCAGAGTTCATTGAACGCTCCAAGGAGACCATAATGAGGGCTATGAGCCTTCGTGGAAGCGTTTCCCTGCTGGACGGTGCATGTGCAATGTATCGTACCGAATTGATAAGAGAGCATATTCTGTCAACAGAATTCCGTAATCTCAGGATCAATGGGAATATACCATATGAAGGAGGAGGAGACGATTCCGAACTGACTTCACTCATTATAAGAAAAGGATACCTTGCAACAAAGGACTTTGATGTAATGGTTAGCGTTTCTGCAAAAAAAACGGTAAAAGCCTTCTCAAAACAGCTGGTAAGATGGACAAGGAATTCATGGAGGTCGCTCTTTGCAAACTTTAAAAACGGAACAGCCAGGAAAGCGGGTAATTTTTACAAACTTGAAATGATAATGACATTTGCCATGCCAATCATGTTTGCTCTGGCACTTGCAATAAGGAGTATTTTCTATTTTCACCTCCTGTTTCATTCCGGAACCTATGATCTTATTGCAACAATGATCTCAGTGGAGAGGTTTTCCATATTGGATTTCAGGAGACCAATGAATGCCATTGCTTCCATCATGGGAAGCGGTGGATCTTTTGTTTTTCTGGCCGCGGCTATGAGTAACGTGAAGAAGGACAGAATCAAGATAATTGTCTTTGGTGCAATGGCTTCATTCCTTATCTTTCTGGCATCAGTTTACGCCCTCATTACCTATTTCAAGGTTTCAAAAACTAGCATTGCCATACCTGAACCTTCTGGAAAACTGACCCAGGCTGTGCAGGATATTTAAAGTCATTGAAAACGCCTGACCAGATTTATATATCAAGCTAACATCATTATTTTTAATGCTTAAACAAAGGGATGTTGTATCTGTCGACGACATTGAAACGGACGAGATGTTTGCAATTTTTGAACTGGCTAAAAAGTATGAAAATCTTTTAAAATCGGGAAAGAGAATTTCTGATTTTGAATCAAAGATTATGGCAACCTTCTTTTACGAGCCAAGCACAAGAACGAGATTATCTTTTGAAAGTGCAATGCACAGGTTGGGAGGATCCGTTCTTTCAGTTCCGGAACCAAAGTCGAGTTCTGCTGCAAAAGGTGAAACTCTCGCAGACACAATGAGAATGGCCTCTGCCTATTCAGATATTATAGTTATAAGGCATCCGCTGGACGGATCCGCCAGACTTGCTTCAAAGTTCTCCTCCGTTCCAGTTATTAATGGCGGGGACGGTTCAGGACAGCATCCAACGCAAACACTTCTAGATTTATATACGATGTGGAAGGAATTCGGCGGTTTCGATAAGCTGACCATAACAGTTCTTGGAGATCTGAAATACGGAAGAACCACTCATTCTCTCATAAGGATGCTTAGCAGGTTCAAGGCAAATGTCAATCTCGTATCACCAGATACATTGAAGATGCCGGAGCATGTCATCTCTGCTCTGCCAAAGAATTTCAAAGTGAATGTAACAGGAGATCTTAATGCCGTTCTCCCGAAGACCGATGTTCTTTATGTAACAAGGATTCAGAAAGAAAGATTTGTTGATCCAAACGAATATCAGGGAGTTATAGGAGCATACTCCATAAACCTTGAAACTACTCAGGAAATGAAGAAGGGTTCCATTATAATGCATCCTCTTCCCAGGATAGACGAAATAACGCCGGATGTGGATGAAACCATTAATGCAAGATATTTCCAGCAGGCAGCAAATGGAGTACCCGTAAGAATGGCTCTTATCAGCAAAATGCTGGGGGTGAACTGAATGGAGGAGAATAATAAAAGCACCCTAAAGGTTAGCAAGATCAGGGATGGGATTGTCATTGATCATATTGATCATGGAAAAGCTCTCAAGGTTCTTTCCACACTTGGAATCAGTGGGGGGGAAGAATTCACTGTAAGTGTCTTGATGAATGTCAAGAGCAAAACAATGAATTCATTCAAGGATGTGGTGAAAATTGAGAGAAGGGTTTTGAAGAAAGTTGAACTTGACCGTATATCACTTGTCTCTCCAGGTGCCACAATAAATATAATTAAAAACTTTGAAATAGAAAGAAAATTCAAGGTGGAAATACCTGATAGTATCATTGGAATCGTCAAGTGCTCAAATCAGAACTGCATATCAAACAATAAGGAACCAGTTAGTGCAGAATTCAGGGTTGAATCAAAGAATCCTTTAATACTCAGATGTGTCTATTGTGACAGGACAATG